>JAEYRF010000063.1 GCA_023409615.1 Bacillota bacterium
ACCTAAGGGGGCATCTCTCGTATCGTCCAAAAATATTTTCACACTTCTCACATCCCTAATTATCCTACTTTTCCACATGTAGTTATTTTAATAACGCCATAAAGCTATAATGACTAAGTGCCTCTCCATAGTATTGCTCTTAATTATTGCGTTTCAAGCATATTACAATGCAAGGCATCGCGAAATAGAATATGCGGGTAGTTTACCTTAGTGTATAGGAATTCATTTTTTTATCGGTTCCCATGTTATCTCATAACCGATAATTCGTGCAATTTCGAGCACTTCGCTATACTTAATTGTTCCTCTTGCGAGTTTGTTAGTAATATTTTGTGTGGTAGTCCATTCTTCTTCCGGTCGATTTTCATTCATCTTTTTTACTATATCAGTCATTGTCCAACCGCTACGGGCGATATAAGATTTTATTTCATTACGGATTTCATTCTGACGGCTTGATTCCATACATTAACACCTCTCAATCTATAGTTAGATTATACTATAATGCAACAAAATTTTCAATAATAAATACTATTATGTAGAATAGTGTTGACAAAGTGTTGCATTATAGTGTAAAATTAAACTATAACAAAACAAGAAAGGAGATAAACAACATTGACAATAGCTCAGAACGCAATTGATGAAATTCTCAATACATACAGAAGAGCAAATGAGGATTGTGAAAAGCTGGTCCATGAGTTGAGTTGCAACGACCTTGAAACAAGTGACATTTTGCACTATATAGAATTTGAAGAGTTCACATTGGAGGTTGGCTATTCTGCAGCACAGAAGCTAAAAAACCTGAGGTTAGCCAGACGAAAGATAAAAGACGAACTTGAGCCGCTGCAAGTCCTTATAACTATGCTGGATAGTCAGAAGCTTAACAAAATTCAAAAGAGAATAGATACCCAAGTTAATAAGCAACAAGATAGGTGCTATACACCACGAGTTATAATGGGTGGTCTTGCCGAAGCGGTTAATACCTGAAAGGAGAAAAACAGACATGAAAAATCCAGAAAATGTATTATACTATATGCGCAGCCGGTTAGGCCTAACGCAGAAGCACATTGCACATACAACCGGTCTCACACTGAATGACATATCACGAATTGAGAATGGTGCAGACAACCCGTTTTTAGGGACCTTTATAACATTGTCTCGATATTTCAATCTTCCGGTTGATGCTTTCGTACATAACAATATTCAAATAGCTTTATCCTCATTCAATGAGCCGCCAAAGATAATCCGTAATATGTTGAAACGTATAAAAGTCAAGCGTGATAAGTGCGATAGAATTGGTCGTAGAGGTGAAGAGTGGGTATATAAACAGGAACTTAAAAAGCTTAAGGGAACAGGGTGTGAGAACGGAATAAACCCAAATTTTGCGGATAACGATGAGGCACATTTTGATATTCTGTCTTTCGATATTGATGGTAGTAGCATCATTATTGAAGTCAAGACAACAAGCGGAGAGGCGGAGGAGGCATTCTACATTTCCGACAATGAACTTGACATGGCCAAAGAATGTATCAAAGACGGAAAAAGGTATGAGCTCCATCGCATTTACCATATCGATGACCCGAAAATGCGTGGAAGATTGATAATATCGGCAAATGAGTTGTTTGAAAACTATGAGTTTGTGCCAGAAACATATAGAGTTATCAGGAAGGAGAAGGTATAAGAGAAATGACAGGAGTTAAGCATTATCGTATTTTGAACCAACTATCGAGGGAGAAACTTTCTGAGATAACAGGTATCAGCATCCCCACGCTAAAGAAAATGGAGAGGGCTTCAGACCCCAGCCGGATTTGCGCTTCTAATTATCGTAATGTGTCTACAGTCTTAAGCGTACCAGTCGACGACTTGATTCGCTGCGATTATCCGGATGCTACAGATGGAGCTCCGGTAAGGTCTTTTCGAAAGTCCAAATCGGACAATAAATCTAACTGCATTTCAATCTTCCGTATGAAAAAAGGATTGACGTACAAGCGCCTCGCCGATTATATGGGACTTGGCTCCAGACAACGAGCCCATCAGCTATGTTCTAGTGAAGAAGACAAATGCGAAAAGTATATTGAAATATTATCTCGGCATGAAAATATCAGTACTGAGAAATTTAAAGAAAAATATTCAGCTTGAAAGGAGAAAAATTAATAATGAAAAAAAATAGCGTAAACTATTGCACTGAAAAAGCTACACTCATCTGGCATTACAGCAACGGGTTTTCAAAAGATAAGGGTGATATCAGATGGGCAACTATCGACCTGTACAGAACAACATCAGGGGAATACTGCCTCCACGTTTCAGGGGGACCAGGTTCAGCTTATGCGGTCCAAGAGAATATTTCATCTGTATGGGGAGATGGGTTTATCTATAGCGATGGGGAAGCAATTATTCCAATGTCTCAGCATGAGGTAATAGTTTGGGGTGAGGAGAATTTACACGATGGGATATTGAAAAAAGTTTTAAAGAATATTCAACAGCAAGCAATACTTCATAATGAAGGAATTCCGAAGATTCTTGAATATAGCATAGAAAATTTGCACATGCGGGAGAAGGAAAGAAAAACCGGACTTGCTATAGCTAAAGATAACCAAGAAGCTCAAGCCCAACAGGCAAGGTATTACGAGCAGTTTGTTGAGCTGTAATTACAAACCCACAATGACCGCCCTAATCTCGGGCGGTCTGACAGAGAAATTAGCAGGATAGTTTCGGGCTATTGGTGAGGCCAATGAGAAAGTTAACGCTTGTGTTATAAACCTGGTAAAACGCAGATAATAGATAACAAGCTGGTTTGAAGGCAATGCAATGTGCCATATTGACAAATAGAACGATAACTTTTATTCTATAGTAGAGGTAAATCTATGTATATTTTCCATAATATTTTTTCAACGACAAGAGGAGGAAATGTCCATATGTATAAGAAAATTGTATCTCTCATCCTTATTATGACAATCATGCTCTGCTTGGCTTCCACAGTATATGCGGCTACTACTACCCAACCCTCGCAGGACCATGCAGCAAATACATTAAAAGACCTTGGATTATTCATGGGAACCAATAATGGTTTCGAGCTTGACAGGGCTCCTACCAGAACCGAAGCTATTGTTCTGCTTTTAAGAATGCTCGGGAAAGAACAGGAAGCGAAAAACAGCAACTACACCCACCCATTTACCGATGTCCCTGCATGGGCAGACAAGTATATTGCATATGCATACAATAAAGGTCTTACAAACGGGTATTCAAGCACTATTTTCGGAGGCAGCGATGATGCAACCCCTGAACAGTTCTGTGCTCTCACATTAAGAGCATTGCAATACAACGAGAAGGATGGAGATTTCGTCTATAAAGAATCCATCAAGAAAGCTGAAGAACTTGGGCTCGCAGCTGCAGGAAAATATGTTGTTGGTTCCAAAAGTTTCACCCGTGGCGATTGTGTAGATATAATCTACAAAGCTCTTCCTGTAGTTAAAAAGACAGAGGGAATCACCCTTGCGGAATCTTTGGTAAAAGCAAACGTGATTGATGCTAAAAAGGCAGAGAATTATGGTCTTTATTCTGCATATGAAAAGATAAGAGTTCCTTTGAGAAATGACCCTAAAACCGGGAAAATGACTTTGTTTTTAGCAGACGTAATTAAGATGGTTCCTGGGGCTAAATATGGTTCTCTTTTTTATGGAGGAGGGATAACCAGCTTAACTGATTATGAAAAAGCTTTTGACCAAGAGCTGTATTTCATTTATGAAAGCTTAATAAATCCTAGCAAATCAGCTGATTTACTAAACAGGTTGACAAATGTTTCTACTGTTCCATCAGATTTTACAGGACCCGGGGGAGCTAAAACATTTCTTTTCTGTGCTGTCTATGATGGTAATACAAATGTACTTGCAGAATCAATTAGTAAATGGCAAGAGGTGGCGGATAACAAATATATGGAATTTTCTCTGGTAAATATAAGTCTAAAGGGCCTTGTTGACGCACGAGATACTGAATTTAACAAGCTCTTTGGAAATCCAATAGAAGTGCCAAACGCAATTACAACAATCGAAAAGACTAAGGCCCACGTAATCGTAATTAACTACAAAACAGGAGAGACCACAAAGGATTACATTTCAACAAATTATACCTACCGACTTGTAATTGACAGTAACAAGTACCCTGATTTAGCAAAAAAGACAGCAAATTTTAATGATTTTACTATACCGCCGGGGATGACTGCATTAGAAGCTATTAAAAAAGACTTAAAAAACACAATGATAGCTACATATTTCAAAAGCAAGTTTATCGGACCGAATTCAGCAGAGGCCTTTGCTATTTATAATAATCAGTGGACGCAACATGCAAGCGACTGGAATAATCCAAGATGTGTGGTCTTTGATGATGGGGAAAAGCCTATTGCGTATACAACAATTTATCCTTCGCAGCTTAAGGTTGTTGATGTAGGGCAAGTAAAAGCAGAAGTTTATATTGACTATGAAACTAATACTGTTATTAAGTCAGTGTATACGATAGAATAAAATTACAACAGCCATAGACAGCTCCTTAAGGGGGGCTGTTTTTTATTGAGGGGAAATAGAGATATAAGTGGTCGATTTATTAAATTGTATTTCAATCTTTTTAATAATATTACGGATGCAATTAGCATTCCTTAAGAATTTGCAGCCAATAGCGGTCATAAGAATCTAATCACTGGCAGCATGAACGCAATGATTAGGATTATGAATATTGCTGAAAGAGAGTATTACCCACCATTTAGTACGTGCTAATACGCATTAGTTTATTTCCCTGTGCGTATTAATGCGTATTAGCTGAAACAATACGCACTAATACGTATTGTTAATGAAAGAGATTACCCTAATACCTCATTTTGCGGCGCGGAATGGGGCTCCTTTATTAATGAAATCTCTTGCCTCTTTTATTTACATCATGTAACAATTTTTTATTTTGACAAAATGCCTGTCCAATCTTCAGATGGTATCTTATAAGCATCATCGGACTTCTTCAAGAATTTAAAAGGATTTTTTATAAAGGTGATTCCCTTGTTGTAAGGAATCAGATATGGATTGACTTCTGCTTTTTTAAAATAGTCTGAGTATTTGCTGTGATTTTTATACAGTCTCTTTGCTTTGTCGTAACCGTGGTTGCTCAGATAATTCTGATACTTTAATAAATCATCTACTAGCTTCTTGTTTTTATAAAATTCATTAAGTTTTTTGTGTGCATGATAGCTGTTATAATAGTCTCCGTCGCAGATTATCGGTTTAAGGGACTCATTGAGAAAGTAGACAGCATCACGGGAATTCCAGTAATTAGGGAGTTCTGGAC
>JAEYRF010000103.1 GCA_023409615.1 Bacillota bacterium
TCCATGTGCTGTAAATTACAGCCGCCACATCTTTTGTAAGCAGCGCAGAAGGGTTCTGTCCTGTCAGGAGAAGGCTTAAGAATCTTTATAAGCTTCCCAACTGCATAACTGTTATTAATCTTGATAATCTTTACCTCGACTTGCTCCCCTTCCAGAGCACCGTCCACAAAGACCGCAAGGCCCTCTGCCCTGCCAACTCCTTGTGCTTCATGGGTCATACCTGTAATATCTATAATGTAGTTTTTATTCTTCTCAATTACCGCCATGGGATACTGCTCCTTTCGCAAAAAAGTCCGGTGCTCATTAATGTACTTGAGCTGCACCGAACTTTAGTATTTCCTATATGGCTATAGCCACTCATATGCTGATCACTCATATCTGCACACTCAGATTCTGAACTGCTCCAGCAAGCTGTTCAACGCTCCTGATACCTCATCTAGTTTTGTAGTCATCTTTTCAATTTCATTAATGGAATTTTTCTGCAGTTCCAGATCCGCATCAAACGACTCACCAGATGCTGCTGTACGGATTGCTGCCTGTTCCAGTGTATTAATGGTTCCAACCAATTCAGCTGTATTCTCCTGCCTGTCTCTCACCGCATTTGCTGTTGCTTTAAGTGTCTCAACAATATTGTCTATGGCTCCGGTTATCTCAAGTATACTGCTCCTTGCGTCATTAATTTTACCTGCGCCTTCGTCGACGCCTGCGACTCCGTCTCCTATCCGGTCAACCGCATACTGTATCCTGCCTTGGATCTCACTAATCAGTTTCCTGATTTCATGAGCTGCCTTATTGCTTCCCTCCGAAAGCTTTCTGATCTCCTCCGCGAGTACTGTGAAGCCTTTCCCCTGTTGGCCTGCCCTTGCAGCTTCAATTGCGGCATTGAGTGCCAGCAGATTTGTTTTGGATGCAATACCTGTGATTGTATCGGTTATATCACCAATCTTGCTGGAGGAGTCCTCTAAATCATTGATAGAATTAGCAATCTGACGTACTGTCTCAGTAACATTCCTGATAATTATTTCAGCTTCCTTAACTGATTTTTCACCGATTACTGCGATCTCCATCGCCTTCATACCATCTTCGACCGCCTTGTCGGTGCTGTGCTCCAATCCCTCGCCATTTATATCAGCAGTTAAAGGCTCTATATGACCGGTTGGTAATTTGCCCCTTCCTTTCAGGCTCTCCAACACGTTATTAAAACTCGCAGACACCTTTTCACTGCTCTCCCTGCTGTGCACAAACAAATCAGCAAGACCCTTCCGGAGGACCTTTATATCGCCTGTTGTAGTCTGCACATGCTCGATCATCTTCGTTTGTCCATCCAGCACATCATTTACCCTTGCGCCCAATTCCCCGATTTCATCTCTTCCTCTATTTCTGACCCTATCCGTTAAATCTCCTTTACCTGCCTTTTCAAGAACCTTGGTCATGCCGCGTATTGGATTCAATATATTCCTTGACACGATAAATGCCAGTAAAACACCAATCAGCAGTGACACGAATGAAATCCCGCACAGAGTCCACAGCAGTTTGCTCTTCAGGTCTCTGGATTTCTCAACATCATCAGCCAGATAACCTTTGTAAGATGATTCCAGTGTGGCAAGAATTTCTACTTGTTTTGCATATAATTCAGCTGCCTCATAATATCCTTTGGTCAGACCGGTGTCACTCAATGCTTTCTGAGCCGAAATAACCAGTCCGTATGATGCGGTGACGGCGTTGCATGCCTCGATAGCTTCAGCAGCAACAGGAGCATTATTAACAGTTAAGAGCGCTCCCAATTGTGTCAGCGCTTCCTGTACATAAAGAATCTGCTGGTCAAAGTCAGCTTTATTTCCATCAGCATCGGTTACATTCTCTTTATCACTGTTTAAATCAACCAGCGTACTGTTGTAATACTCTTGTGTCAACGAAAGTGCCGACTCAATGAGAGTTAGTTTCGATAACGCAGCCTGCAGTGTGTCTGTGGTAAGCCCGTTAATGATTTGCTGAGAATCCGCTCCTGCCAGGGCTGCCGATTCAAGATAAGCACGGACAGAAACCTCCAGGGATTTATCATATGACTTTAATGTCGGAGCAGGTAGTCCTGTACTTGACTGGCTTGTACCGGACTGGCTTGTACCGGACTGGCTTGTACCGGACTGACTTGAAATGTTTTGACTAGAACCCGACTGGGCGTCTGCCGATTGGGCACCGAGGTTTTCCAACTCTTCCTTCAGCTTATCTATCTCAGAATAAAGTTCGTCAATTTTCAACTGTAATCCTGTTTGAACTTCCGCCATGTTTTTATTGGCTTCTGCCGCCGCTTCATATTCCTCCATCACCATTTCGATAACAGGGACTAATCCGCTAAATGCATTCTGCTGGCCCTCAGACAATGTTCTTAAAGAGACCTTATCTGACATGATAGACTGAACTGCAGCGTCCAGCTGCTCTTGAACAAGCTTCTTCAGTTCCTGTTCCTTCAGCAATAGAGCATTGTATTTTTTATCGTAATCGTTTAAAAAGCCTACGTACTCAGTTCTATCTTCCATTTTTATACTATCAGTGATTCTTCCTTTATAAGCGTCTACATATTGGCCATTAATTTCATTAAGCTGGTCCAACACTGTTTTCTCATTGCTTTCAGACTGACCGGCTAAGCTTTCAATGGTCATAATAAGCTTTTCATTGCTTTTATCAAACTCACCTGTTACTGAGGTATCCAAGCTTACAACACTTTCAGAAACCAATTGCTGCCGGACATCCAACTGATCCTTGATTTCCCTTACGGCTACCACATGCGCGTTATTACTGTCTGCGCTCGCTGCAATACCGGCCACCACAAGATTATATCCGCCGAAGGTGACTGCCAGTGTTGCAATTGAGCAGATCAGAACCGTTATCACAAAAGCCAGAACCAGTTTAGTCCTAATATTTATCATAAGCTATATCTCCGCCATAATTTCCATAATTCGCAATTAATCTAAAACCGCATATTTACGTATATAATTCGATATAATAACACAAAATCCTTCTTATACTATAGATAAATGATTTGACAAAGTGCCAATAATCAATTATAAATATAGAATGTGATAAATTTTTCAGGAAAAAAGGATTTTGCAAATAAGTGTAGAATTTATATATAACCTTTTTTCTGGCAGTCACTGTACAAAAGATAAGTAAAGGGTTTTTATCATTTTTTTGCAGGACGGTTAGATATGAAGAAGGGCAAGGTCAAGAAAACTGAAAAGAAGTATCTTTCAATAGTACTTGTTCCGCATTCATCAAGTCACGTAAAGGTATTCAAATTTACTTCATTTTACGCAAAAGTAGTTGCCTGCGTTATTTTGTTATCCGCTGTATTCGTTTGCAGTGGCCTTTACATATCAAAGATGCTCGATGAAAATAGGGCTCTGAAGCAAAACCTCAATGATTTGTACAGTACAAATACAGATCAGCGCAGACTGATCGAGGAAAAGACCAATGAGGTTGAGCAGCTGAAAGAAGAAAGTGCCATCTTCACCGAAATCGTCAATGATAAAATAGAGATTATAACTGAAAGCTTCAATAAGATAACTGATGAATACCTTGAAGATAGAAGTACAAAAGCCAATCGTTCCGGTGACCGAACAGAGATTGCGTTCACTGATGATATGCGAAATCTCAAAGGACAAATGGACAGCCTAATTTCTCTCTATAGCCGCACCAGTCAACCCATTGCTGATCTAGGTTCTGCCGAAGCAAAAATTGATGCATTCATGGAAACTGTTCCGACTCTCTGGCCTGCCTCAGGCAGGATTACAGATGAATTCGGCTACAGAAGAGATCCATTCACCAGAAGAAAAAAGTTTCACGCAGGTCTTGACATAGGAGCCGATTATGGTTCGAAAATAAAAGCCGCTGCCAGCGGTAAGGTAATACTTGCCGAATATATAGCCGGCACAGGCAAAACAGTAAAAATCAGCCATGAACGCGGCATCACAACTGTATACGGGCATGCATCCTCCATCCTTGTGGAAGAAGGTCAGATTGTAAAAAAGGGTGATGTAGTTGCAAAGGTTGGCAGCTCAGGACGCAGTACAGGTCCCCATCTTCATTTTGAAGTTTTATTGTACGGCACTGCTGTTGATCCGCTGCAATATCTTGACGCAAAGTAGATACCCGGAAAGAATATACGAACTGGAATAAGTTCTAGGAGGGGAATCATGTTTAAAAGAGGTTCAGGTTATCGTGATGGAGTAGATTCAATCATTGGATCCAGCTCAGTCTTCACAGGAAGTATCGAAGCGGACGGCACAGTCAGAGTCGATGGAAAGGTTAACGGAGATTTGAAGGTTTCCGGCGATGTCTACATTGGCGGACAGGCTGAAATAAAGGGTAATATTGATGCTAACAATGTTAATCTGGCCGGTACGGTTGATGGCAATATTATAGCCAGGGGCATATTGAAAATCCTTTCTTCTGCAAAGCTATATGGAGACATCAAGGTAAACAGCTTTGTAGCAGACGAGGGTGCATTATTCCAAGGCAAATGTGAGATGCTTGACATATTGCCCGTCGAAACTGAAAAAATTATTGAAAAGCGCAAGAAAAATTATAAAAAAAGCAATGTACTTGAGGACGTATACGAAGATAAAAATTAGTTAAAACCCAGAAGCTGCAGAATGTTACACTGCAGGAATATAGCCACAAGACACATAATGACAGCAGCAATCGCAAAGCGGAGCAACAGACGGATTCTTCTGATGTTCCGTTTTTTCATGTACCACCACCTGCGGTAAAGCATGCTCTTTCTGAACATAGAAACACCTCCGTGCTATAGTATGCAGGAGGTGAATTTTTGGTTACCTGTTATTGATAAGAATCTCCATTGCCATATATCTTTTCAATGCAGTCTCCATCTGGACATATACATCCTCCAGAAAAAGTCCGTAAAGCGTCTCATCCTCAAGCAGATACTTACAATCCAGTGCCCGGTCCAGTATATTGCATATTTTTTTTTGCACCTCTCTGTTCTCAAGTACCTTCATATTCCTGTCCTTTGCAACGACAAGTCTCAGAAGGGAAGGTATCCTCAGTGATGGTGTCTCTGCTTCCTGCTCCAATCCAAGCAACATATCAATTTCAATATCCAGTGTCTGTGCTATTTTAAGTACGACTTCCAGATTGGGATTATCCTTCCTTCCGTTTTCCAGTTGGGACAGGTAGCCCGGTGAAATGCCGACTTCCTTAGCAAAATCCACAAGCGAAGTATTCCTTTCTTCTCTTCTGGCCTTAATAATTTCTCCCACTTTAATCTGCATGAACATCCCTCCTTGACACCACCTATTACACATTCTACATAAGAGCTATGCTTTATTCAATACAATTTGCTGAATGCAACATAATAGCTCAAAAAGTAAAGTCTGAACTGTAACTGAAAATTGGGCATTTAACAATGGCCTTGCCCCACTGATATAACTTTTGCAGTGAAATGGCATTTATGCTATAATGTATTGGCATGTTTAGGTTTATGCTCAGGAACATTTTATTGAATTTTTAGTCAAAATGATTGTTAAAGGAAAATGTTATTTAGTAATCAAGGAGGACATGCATGAAGTCCAGTAAAAAAGCTGCTTCCACAGGAACAGCAAAAAAAGCGAAAAACACTTCCTTTGCATGGAAGTTTATCGGAAAGTTTATATTTACGTTTTTCATGTTTCTACTCATATTCATAATGGTTATAGGCTGTGCAATGGCAGGCATTGTTGGCGGCGCAGTATACGGCTATATTAAGACTGCCGAACCGATCACAGAAGAGCAGATGACTGCCAAAACCTCGGACAAAACAACGTTTATATATGATGCAAAGGGCAATATCATACAAAAGTTGACCGGCAGAGATAATATAGACAGCGAATATGTGTCTGACAAGGAAATACCCAAATATCTGAAAGATGCGGTCATATCAATAGAGGATGAACGTTTTGAAACACATAACGGTGTTGATATACAGGGTCTTCTCAACGCAGGCATAGGCTTTGCTAAAAGCATTCTTGCGGGAGACAGCAGTGCATCCCGCGGCGGAAGTACGATCACTCAACAGGTGGTCAAAAACATCACCGGTAAAACGACCCGATCCATAGAGCGCAAAGTCCAGGAAGGGTATGCCGCAATTCTGTTGGAGAAGAAACTGGAGAAATGGCAGATTCTTGAGCTTTATGCGAACCTCGCCCCGTTGGGTAACAGCTGCTACGGCGTTCAATCCGCATCAAAGAAATACTTCGGCAAACCCGTCAATCAGCTTGATCTGGCAGAATGTGCATTACTTGCCGGGATTACAAAAAATCCGGCAAAGTACAATCCTTTTACAGAAAGCGGACGCAAGAATGCAAAAGAGCGTCAAGAGACAATTTTGGCTATGATGCTGAAACTTGGTAAAATTGACCAGTCACAATATGATCAGGCCGTGAATAAAAAACTGAATTACGCAACAAAAGCACAATCACAAAAGGTAACAAGTATACAGAGCTATTTTGTCGATCAGGTTGTCGTAGATGTGAGAAATTCATTAATGGACGAGAAGGGTATATCATACACAGCAGCAAATTATATGATTTACGGCGGCGGTCTCGAAATATATACCACATTTGATGCTAAAATCCAGGCTGATATGGATTCCGTTTTCATGGATGACGAATACTTCCCGCAAATAAATGTGATGGCAGAGCGGCAAATGGAGCATTCACAAGCAGCCATGGCCATAATAGATGTTCAGACCGGCCATGTGAAAGCGCTTCGAGGCGGTTATGGCAAAAAAGTGGCCAACAATACACTAAACCGTGCCTCATCTTCACAGATGAGAAGGCAACCCGGCTCAAGTATCAAGCCAATAGCTGCATATGCGCCGGCCATCGATTTAAAATTGATTACACCTGCAACGATTATAGAAGATGTCCCCGTATATATGCTAACAGGAAAGGATGCCGGCAGGCTCTACCCGCGTAACTACGACGGTTCTTTTGATGGGCTGACCACTGTACGAAACGGCCTGAAAAATTCTGTTAACGTTGTTGCGGCAAAAATATGGAGAGATATTCTCGGTCCCGATAATTCGGTCGAATATCTCAAAAGAGTCGGGCTCAACAGAGAGAATGAAAAATATATTTCCCTCGTTTTGGGTGGATTGGAGCAAGGCGTGAATCCTCTTCAAATGGCTGCCGCCTATGTGCCTTTTGCGCATGAAGGAATGTACTACGAGCCTACCACCTTCACACTTATTTTGGACAGCAGCGGTAAAGAGCTTATTAACAAAAAGACTGCTAACTTCAGTATTGCGTATAGCGAGCAGACTGCATTCATCATGACAGATTTGATGCAGGAGGTCACAAAGGGCAGAACTTCCCCCTATCCTCACAGTGGTACTGCCGCTAAAAATATCAATGAAGAGATTATCGGCATGCCGGTTGCAGGAAAGACCGGTACTACCAGCCAGAACATAGATAAATGGTTCGTCGGTTACACTCCCTATTATACAGCTGCAGTATGGTATGGCTACGATAACAGCGGTAGTGAGCCAATCACAATAGAATCGAAAGAATATGATCAGGCTCAGATCATCTGGGCTGCCGTAATGAAAAAGGTACATGAAGGTCTTGAGCGGAAGGAATTTGAAAAGCCGGCATCAGGGATCGTCCAGAAAAAAATATGTATCTATTCCGGCAAGGTTGCAACTGAATTATGCAAACATGATCAAAGGGGAAATGCTACTAAGGTCGAATATTTTATTAAGGGCACTGAACCAAGAGACGATGATCCCTGTACATTACACGTAGAAGCACAGGTATGTACAGAGAGTCAAGATACGCTTAAACGAAATTTTCTGGCAGGCCCATTTTGTCCAGTTGAAAAAGTACAGACCAAAGTATTTATACAAAGAACAGTCCCTTATGTCCCTACACAGCCGAATGAGAAGGCCCCAAAGGATGTAGCCTATGAATTGCCCGCAGGCGAATACTGCACTGTACATGGTGAACCTGAGGTCATAGAAGTTCCAGAAACCGAGGATATATTTGACTTTACACTGTGGCCGGATACCGGTAAACCACCGGTTGAAGAGCCTCATAATGATGACGGGCAAGGCGGGATAAATAATGAGCCTGTAAGCAGCGATACACAAACTCATATAGATTAGACTTGTAAGTCACGTACCCGATTGATGAGCCCCTGGCCCTTAACTGCTGAGTCTCAGACCTGGTATATAAGTTTTGCCTTGTCACTGACGTGATGTGAAAAGAGTTCCGACCTCATGACCTTCGATGATATCCATGATGATTCCTGGTTCTGCCCCATTGGCAAGAACCATATCAACTCCCTTTGAAATGGCAAGCTTAGCCGCTGCAAGTTTTGTTATCATCCCACCGGTACCACGTCTTGAACCTGCTCCTCCTGCGCATCCTTCAATCTCTGGTGTAATGTCACGGACAATGGAAATCAGGTGTGATTCTTTTTCACTTCTGGGATCACAGTCATAGAATCCGTCGATGTCAGAGAGAATAATCAGCAGGTCCGCATTGACCAGAACGGCCACAATAGCCGAAAGTCTATCATTATCACCAAATACTCTCTTTTCGCCGTATTCAATTTCATCAATTGAAACAGAGTCATTTTCATTGACGATGGGAATGATCCCATTTACCAACAGCTTTTCAATAGTATTGATAACGTTCTGCCTTGCATGGTCTTCCTCTACCACATCTCTTGTCAATAGGATCTGTCCAACGATGTGACCATACTCAGAAAAGAATTTGCTGTAGATATTCATAAGTTCACATTGTCCCACAGCCGCAACCGCCTGTTTTTCTTGCACAGTCGAGGGCTTTTCCTTCAGTTTCAACTTGCCAACACCGACACCTATAGCCCCGGAACTGACCAGTACTACCTCTTTATCCTGGTTCAACAAATCCGATAGTACTCTTGTCAGCTTATCGATTCTTGTAAAATTTACTTTACCATTCTCGTATGTAAGAGTTGATGTACCAACCTTTACTACTATTTTTTTCGCCTGCTTCAGCAGTGCTCTAATATCACTCATTCTAAGTCTTCTCCTCACATTCCCTGTCCATGGAATATCTCTTAACCTATTATACACACAAAGCCTCGTTGCGGCAATAAACAGATATTCTTGACTGCACATACTCAGTTATCTTTTATTATTACAAGCTTTTCACTAATTGTTCTATTGAAAATAAATAGCAGAACAAGTAATATTACTTGAAGAGGCAGATCTTTTGCTGTAATATATCAAAATAAAAATAATCTTCAGCCAATCTACTATAGATGCAGGGGATACTACAGGAGAGGGCAATAATGAAAACACATTTCAGTAAAGAAGGCGGCGGGTACTGTGCATGGCTCAACCTTCAAGACACAAATACAATAGAAAAACAATATTCTTCACTCTTCAACAGTATCTGTGTTGTATACGCTGATCTTCGGCTTGAAACCGCAACACAAGAATTGTACGGCATACTAATGTCTATGACCGGCAATCCTCCACGACTGGTGGCAGAGCCGGAGTCAACCGGCACTGTTGTAATTGAGATGATCGATGAGAATCATAATCATGATAGTTTTGTTTCTAAGACAGAGAAAAATATGCTTGGGATGGAAGGATATCTTATTAAGTATTGTTCCTTTCCGGAAGGTCGCTGTCTGCTAATCGCAGGCAAATCGGTCACCGGAATACTGTGTGGTGTATTTTCATTTCTACGGCTATTAAAGTGTGGTAACTTTGATGATAAGACTTATGTCCTTGATAACCCGGCTGTCTCTCTTCGGATCATAGATCATTGGGACAATATGGATGGTACCATAGAAAGAGGATATGCAGGTAATTCAATCTTTTTTAAGAATGGCAGCTTCGTATCAGATTTATCAAGGGTTCGTGATTATGCCAGGCTTATTGCATCTATAGGTATAAACGGTATTGTTCTGAATAATGTCAATGTTCATGAAACTGAAGCCCTCCTTATCACAAAGGAATTTCTTCCACATGTGTCCAAGGTCGCTGATTTGTTTCGCCAGTATGGCATCAGAACTTATCTGAGTGTTGACTACTCCAGTCCGATAGGCTTGGGAGGCCTTGATACAGCAGATCCGCTGGATGAGACAGTACAAAAATGGTGGTGTGAAAAAGCATCGGAGGTTTACAGTATAATTCCGGATTTCGGAGGATTCATGGTCAAGGCGGATTCAGAATTCCGCCCGGGACCCTTCACCTATGGAAGGGATCATGCACAAGGAGCCAATATGCTGGCCGCTGCCTTAAAACCATATGGCGGGTTGGTCATCTGGCGCTGTTTTGTCTATAATTGCCTGCAGGATTGGAGAGACAGGGTCACAGATAGGGCTAATGCCGCTTATGACAACTTTATGCCACTGGATGGGCAATTTGCCGATAACGTTTTGCTTCAGATCAAGAACGGGCCTATGGATTTCCAGGTAAGAGAACCTGCATCTCCCCTCTTCGGCGGCCTGAGAAAATCAAATATTATGATTGAATTTCAAATAACGCAGGAGTATACGGGACAGCAGAAGCATTTATGCTGTCTGACTCCCATGTGGAAAGATGTACTGGATTTTGATACTCATAGGAATGGAGCAGGAACTACTGTCAAGAAGCTGCTTTCCGAGGCCGTAGACACAGGAAGGCTATCAGGTATTTCTGCCGTATCCAATATCGGAGATAGTATTAACTGGACCGGCCATGACCTGGCACAGGCTAATTTGTACAGCTTCGGCCGACTTGCATGGAACCCTGATCTCACCAGTTCAGAAATCATATCGGAGTGGGTCATACAAACCTACGGAAATAACCCAATTGTTCTGGAAACTGTTTCAGGTATGCTTATGGACTCATACGGTATTTATGAAAGTTATACAACACCCCTAGGGATCGGCTGGATGGTCAATCCCGGACATCACTACGGTCCAAATGCAGACGGATACGAATATTCTGCATGGGGCACTTACCATCGCGCAGATACCAGCGGCCTCGGAGTAGACAGAACTGTTAAGACAGGCACAGGCCACACAGGAAAATATTTCTCACCTAATTCAGAAATGTACGAAGATCCTAAAACTTGCCCGGAAGAGTTGCTTCTATTCTTTCACCATATTCCCTATCAGTACAAGCTAAGGTCAGGCGTAACACTTATACAGCATATTTATGATTCGCACTTTGAAGGCGCACAGCGCGCTGCCAAGCTTGTAGAAAGTTGGGAAAGCCTTAGGATTCACATAGACCCCCAAGGCTTTGAACGCGTCCTAAAAAGGTTGAAAGAGCAAGCCGTTCATGCATGTGAATGGCGCGATGTTATCAACACATATTTCTGGCGTAAGAGCGGTATACCCGATGAAAAGGGACGTAAAATCTACTAATTAATCAACATGTAACGAAAAAGTGTGGCGTGCATACAAATTCCTGCCTATGGAAATAATCCTATCAGGTGATTTGGATGAATAGAAAACCACAAGGTACACAAAAGGTGCTCAATGGTATTAATGTAGAAGGATTAAATGAGAAACTTCAAGACTGCCCCGACATTATACAGAAGAAAGTATATATAGGTAATAGTCAAGAAGCTTTCTTTTTCTTCATTGAAAGCCTGATTGATAAGGATTTGCTTCAAAGGGATTTCATCAGCCCGATTATTGGCATGAATTTGAATCACTTATGTAACGAAAAGAATATCAGCAATCTCCCCTGCGTGAAAACCACTCTTTTATATGATAACGAAGCTGTTATTGAATATATTCTGGCCGGGAAAGCTGTATTTGTGTGCGACGCGCTCCCCCATGCTATTTCTTGTATTGAAGACAAGAAAAAGCAAAGAGCTATTGAAGAGCCTGTTACCGAAAAGAATATCCGCGGCTCTCATGAGGGTTTTGTAGAAACGTTGAATACCAACTTATCTATACTGAGAAGAAAAATAAAAAATGCCAGACTCAAATTCAAGACCACCATACTGGGTACCCAGACAAATCAATTGGTAGCAGTTGCCTATGTCGATGGCATTGCAAACATGGACATTGTGAACAGCCTTTTTGAAAATATCAGCAAAATCGAAATAGATGGACTACCTGCCATCGGATATATTGAGCAGAGTATCTCCTCACATCCAAATTCACTTTTTCCGGAGTTTATCGCTACAGAAAGACCCGACAAAGCAATGGCAGCTTTACTGGAAGGAAGAATCGTCATATTACAGGAAGGTACGCCGGTGGTTCTGATTGCACCCGTAAGCTTTATTTCCTTTTTTCAGGCAGTGGACGATTACAGTACTTCATGGACCCATGGCTCCTTCCTGCGAATGGTCCGGGTTACAGCACTGATCATCGCCATCCTTTTACCGGCCATTTACATCTCAGCTACATCCTATCACTATTATATTGTGCCTTTGAATTTGCTTATTCCTCTGGCAGAATCCAGAGCCAAGGTTCCCTTTCCCCCAATTCTTGAAGTTTTAATTCTGGAAGCCATCGTCGAAATGATCCGTGAAGCTGCCGTTCGCTTGCCTACCTATATCGGCACCTCCATCAGCGTTTTTGCCAGTCTGGTCATTGGGCAGGCAGCTGTGGAAGCCGGTATCGTCAGTAATATTTTAATTATCATCGTTGCTGCCTCAGCGGTCGCCTCTTATGTAATCCCCTCTTTTGATATGGCAATGGCCATACGCATACTGCGCTTTGGCTTTACGCTGGCAGCCTCGTTATTTGGCATGATTGGAATTATCGTATTATTCGGTTTTACCCTTTTCCACCTTATAAGCATTGAATCACTGGGTCAACCTTATTTTCAGCCATTTACCCCTTTAGTCCCAAATAACCTGAAAGATACTATTTTCAGGCTTCCTTTAACGGCAATGGGTAAGAGAACAGCCATGACCAAAACAAAAAATAAAACCAGGAGTAGAAATCATGCAGAGAAGTAACTCAATAAAACCCATTCAGCTGGCCTTGGTTGTGTTTATTGCTCAAACAGGTATTGGGATTATCACACTTCCCTCATCTCTGGCAAAGGATGCAGGACATGACGGATGGATATCGCTTCTAATTTCAGGAATCCTTATACTTCTTTTAAGCACGATGATTTATCTATTAATGAACAGATATACAGACAAATCCATCTACGACATAACAAATTTTATTTTCGGTAAAATTCTGGGAACCGGCATCAATACACTGCTGATCTTATACCTTCTGCTCGCTGCCGTAACCGGTGTCAGTCTCTTTACATACTACATCCGTATTACTTTACTTCAGCAGACTCCGGCTTGGGTGCTGGCTCCCGTTATTACTTTGCCATCGTTTTATCTGGTATGGCAAGGCCTGAAGAATATGAGCCGTTTTTTATATATATCATTTACTGGCTATTTTATTGTTATTATTTATTTGCTTGCACTACATAGCGAGTACAGAATATCTTTCCTTTTGCCGGCAGGGGAAGCAGGGATAAGCCGTATATTGTTGAGCATGAAATCTGCATTTTTTTCATTTGTCGGTTTTGAACTGATTGCATTTTTTTATCCATATATACAGGAGCGGACAAAAATTCTCAAATGGTATCTTCTAGCCAGTCTGGGTAGTCTTGTATTTTTTTTGCTGGTAACCACATGCATTACGGCAATTTTCGGTGAACATTTTTTAACTGTCCTTTCTATTCCCTTCTTCAATCTTTCCCGAATTTATAATGCACCGGTTTTTGAACGGATTGATATCTATCTGATCGCCGTTTGGTTTATGCCAATGGCATGTTCTATGAGAAACTACCTGTTTGCTGCATTTGATGGCCTACAGAAAGTGTATAAACTAGAAAAAACGAGAGTCATGTTTCTCTTCTACTTCATTGTTGTAGAGGTGTTAAGCCTCCTTCCAAAGGATTTAAACCAGGTACTAAAATTAATTGAAATTATCAATCTTGTGTGCATGGGAATAGCGCTTTATTTGTTATTATGCCTGCCGCTTTCATACATCCGTAAGAAAGGAGCGACTGCTAAATGAGGTTTCTTCAAAAATTGGGCCTTATTACACTATTGTGCCTGATCCTGTTGTTACAGACCGGCTGCTGGGATCAGAGGCTGTATGAAGAAATTGGCTTCATTTTACAATTCGGTTTTGAAACAGGTCCGCAAAACCAATTAATCATGTCTGTAACGGTTCCATCTATAGAAGAAGAAGTAGATGAAAAAGTAGAATTTATGTTTGAATCAACGGAAAAACTTATCAGAGCCTCACGGGAAAAGCTGCGTAATTCATCCGGCAAGATGCTTTTGGGAGGAAAGACGCAGAATATTTTCTTCTCCAAAGAACTAGCAGAGAAAGGTGTGGATGAATTCTTAGAAATATTTATGAGAAATCCAGAAAATCCTCTTCTTGCAAATATTATTGTAGTGGATGGCAGTCCAAAAGAGATGATGGAAGCCGGAATTGAATACAAAGATAAACCAAGGCTGGCAACATATATTGCTCATTTGATGAGAGATGCTCAACGAAAATACACAGCAGCTGAGACTAGAATATTTAGTTACAAGATTCAATATTATTCGAAAACGATCGATACTGTTGCTCCGCTTATCCGATATGATAAAGAAAAAATCGAAATTGTCGGTTCAGCCTTATTCCGCGGTGACAAAATGGTTGGAGTAATCAATGTCGATGAAACTCTGCTGTTGAATGCCTTAATGCAAAGAAAAAAAATTTTTGAATATATCTATAAAGGTGACGTTCCTGCTCAACAGAAGAATGCTATTAAAAAAGGTGCTGCGCTGACAATTACACACTTAAAAAGGAACATCGATGTTGACATCATTGGCAACATTCCATTTTTTAAGGTTAATCTTGATCTTAAAGCTATGCTGGATGAATATGCCGGCGAACATAAATTGGGTAATGATGAATATAAAAAAGAGCTGGAAAAATTAATTGAAACAGCGTTAAAGGATGAAATCCTTGTACTATTAAAACAGCTTCAAAAAACAGGTTCAGATCCCATCGGGTTTGGTGAGAAGCTCAGGGCAACAAAAAACGAATACTGGAAGACAGTGAACTGGCAAGAAATTTATAAAGAAGCTGAGTTCGATGTGACTACCAAAGTAAATATAGAATTTTATGGAGCTCTTGAATGATATAAAAGCTGAGTGTTTCATCAAAATTAAATCATTGTATTATTAATAGCGGTCCTTTGCCGATATAAATATTATAATAGAGGTAGCATGAATAGACACAGCAAAAATAGACGCAGGTTTTTGGAGGAAACAACTTGGATATTTCCTCGGTTTTTTCGATCGCTTTCAGCGCTGCATGCGCTCTAAGTATTTTCGTCGGTATATACACACTCTATATAAATCCGTACAGCAAAACAAATGTTTTGTTCTTTGCGCTGACCTTGGCACTTGATGTCTGGGCATTTGGTTTCAGCCTTGCAATTTCCGCTGATGATCTCGCCACAGCGCTGTTCTGGAGACGGTTTGCAGCCATCGGCTTTGGTGCCTTTTTCGCTATTCTTTTACATTTCTTTCTTATCTTTACAGGGCACGAGGCAGCAATCCGGAAAAAATGGTTCTTAACTCTCCTATACCTTCCATCCTTCGTTGTCTACCTCGGGTTTACATATTTTCCAGAACTCAACCCCGAACAGTATTATTTAGTCTCAACACCTCTAGGTTGGATAAATATTGCAGTCAATAATGCCTGGGATATTTTTTACATGGCGTATTACTTACTCTATTCCACTGCAGGCCTTTTCCTACTCTGGCGTTGGGGGAGAAACAGCGACAGCATAAATGACAAAAGAAAGTCTAATCTGATCCTAATTTCCTTTTTGGCAACGATGCTCATCGCCTCCCTCACCGATATGCTGGGTAATCATATTTTTGCCGTTTATATTCCGCAGCTAGCACCGATTCTGATGGTGTTTCCGGCTTTTGTAATCTACTATTCGATTAAAAAGTACGGTTTTTTGAATCCTAAGCATGTGGACGAGGATGCTAGTCTGATGTCCGATCAGATCCGCACAAGGATCACCAACTACCTGTCCTATGCTTTTCTTTTTGCCGCCGCTTATAATGTGATAGTCTCTTACTTTTTAGTGAACAATGCCGACTTCGGAAGTGTTCTAATATTCAGTGGCCTGTTAATATGCATTAGTGTGTTGCTACAGATCATACAGCATTTTGTGAAGCGAAAAAATCTGAAGGACATTGTAAATTCTGCTGTATTTTCGCTGACTGTGCCGCTTATGGCTCTACGAAATATCGACTCAGCCAGTGTTACGATCTGGGCTTTTCCAACCATCCTTCTCATTGTCACATTTATTTACGGCAAGAGCTTTATACATATTACACTGACCATTTCAATCTTACTGACACAGGTTTTAGTCTGGGTAATTAAGCCTGAGGCTATTGTGACCATCGACAGTTCCGATCATTTACTCCGAATAGGCCTGTTTATAATTGCCATATTGCTTTCCCATTTCGCTATGCAGATTTTACAGTCAAAGCTGCGGGAAAATGCCGAGCAAATCCGGTTCCAAAAGATCATAGCAGAAATCTCGACCGACTTTATAAGTGTGAATGAATGGAATCTTGACAAAAAGGTAGACGCCGTTCTCTCGGTGCTTGGCTCCTTCCTGCAGCCGGATCGCGCTTATATCTATCTGTTTGATGAAAACAAGGAAAACCTAACATGCCTTGGTAACTGGTTCGATCATGAAAAAGCGACAGATACAGGTATCAAAACAAATATCGGCGTCGGCAGCTATCCACTTATAACAGCGCGTATCAAGGCCGGTAATCCAACTATACTCTCTGATGTATCCGATTCTTTAGGTGAAACCGGCGATGAGCTGCCAAGGCTGCTCGGAAGCCATGACAAATCGCACGGCGAAATCATGAACCCAGTTTCTCCCTACTCTCTCACTTGAGAGATTTTTAAAATGTCCTTTCGGACATATTCGTTTTTCAGTCAAATGGCAACTCGCCTGAAGCAAGCCGCAGACCTATATA
>JAEYRF010000114.1 GCA_023409615.1 Bacillota bacterium
AAGCCATCCTTTGCATAAATCTTTTTAGGTGCTCCTGCGCGCAGGTATCCAAGCATCGTAAAGGTAATCTGCCAGTTCCCCTGATTGTCGGTGACACCTTCCCAGCCCGGACGGTAAGGTTCATTAAATTTAACGCTTACGCTCTGACCTTCGTTATTTCTGACTTTTACCGTCACAGTGTATTCCCTGTCCAACTCAGCGACGACCTTGTCCCCGTAGTCCTTTTTGAACTTCTTTCTTTCGTTCCAGTCATAATCATCGACAACCTGATTCAATATTACATTGAGATATCCTGACAAATGGGTTGCATAATTATTGGACAGCCGCTCCATAAGTTCGTCATTTAAGTAGGCGCCCCCTCCGACAATTGTGCTGCTCTTGCCCTCCTGGCCGATAATGCCCTGGGCAGTAAGAAGCTCGGTATCGGACCATATGGCGCGTACATACCGTTCTATATCCGCATTTATCCTCTCATTCAGGTGCTTCGGACTGGTTTCAACAATATTGTAGAAGGCTTCATACCAGTCCTTCTCATCGCGTATTTTAATCTTTCTGTCAAGACTGTTATTCTTGTTGTAATAATATGCATAGGCCTTTTCATATTGGGATTCCTTGCTGGATATTGCTGCCTGCGCAAATTCCCTTATAGACATATTAATGATGGAAGCTCCCAGAAGCCCTATATTCGCGCCCGCTTCACCAAACCGCGCAATCATTGAACCAAGAGCCATCTCGTAGGCTCCGGCTGCGGCGTCCGTATGCTTGCCATTTTTAATATCAAAATATAACTGAATAGGGCCTATAACCTTTCCCATTTTCCCGATAGAATCATTCAGAGTTGAAAATCCGGGCAATGTGCCATCTGCTATTTCCGATGCAACCGCACCGATGTCGAACCACTTTTTCGCAGCATCCCACCCCTTGTTGAAAGCCATTTTGTCCAAATCGACGGCGCCAAGCTCTGAAACTGCCTGTGCGTTAATGCTCTCAACAGCGTAAAAATCAGGATGATAGTACCCCACCTTAACCATTTTGTCATAGCGATCAAACCGCCGCTTCTCAGCTACTGCAAACCTCGACAGGTGGTTTGTTTTAATTGTAATTATTCTCCCGCTCTGCTCATACAGAATATCCTCCCATAATCCTGTCGCCGGATTAAAGTAGAAAGCACTGTATGGTTTGGATTGCGGTAAGGTTATTTCAATTTCTACTGGTGAAAAGAACTGCGTCTGATTCCCCAGTTGTATGTCATAGGCCTGTACAAAATCAAGGCCTGTCGCAGGCACGATATTATTAGCTTTTTTCACCGATAGAACATTACTTCCGTTAAGATTCACTGACGGCACAGTTACTGCTATGTCGCCCGCTACCACTTTGGCAGTACCGATTTCAGAGCTGATTTCCTGGTAAATCTCGTATCCGTTTGCTGTGGGTGTAGCTTGTATCACTACAGGCTCCAGATTCATCGGCGGCACGTACAGCTCCGTCGTATTACTTACTGCGTCCTTGAACTTCTCATAGGTTCTCTTTACAAGGGCAATCCCCTGTTCCCTCGTGGCGGGACCCTTTGGATCCAGTCGGTTGCCTCCCACGCCGCCTATGATACCATTTCCGTTCATAAACCCTATAGCATCAAGTGCCCAGGTTGAGATCATGTTGCCGTCAATAAAGGTTATAAAATAACTGCCCTTGATGAGTGAGCTGTCAACGGCCTGTAATGTTCTATAAAACATAACCGCTATCTGCTCACGGCTCACATTGGCCTTCGGATTAAACAGGGTTTGCGCGGTGTTTACTCCGTTGACGATTCCAAGAGCATACGCCTTCAGGATTTCCTGGTTATTTGTGTCGTTGAAGCGGTTTACACCGGGTAAAGCCGCTGCGTCGCCGGATAACGCTTCATAAAGCTTCACGGCTAATTCACAGAACTCCTCCCTCGTAATACTCTGTTGGTAATTTCCAAGTACTTTTGATGTGACCAATCCATATCCCTTTGCCTTTTCAATTTCCGGCACAGCCCAGTTGCTCGGGTTTGAACCAGTATTTGCGGCAATTACCGAGGCGCCGGGGATGGCCAATAACATGGTTAGGATGATCATGCTGCTGATTAATTTTTTTCTCATGTTTATCCCTTCCTTTCGTTTTACTCAAGGGCACATTAAATAGCAATGAAAAGGTGCTTCAGAGTATTATTTCTATTAAAAAATTACAATTTATTCTATTATGTGAATAACTATATTCCGCTCGTTGCCAGGCTCACCAGGCTCACTGCCAATCTCACTGGAAATCCCGCAAGGAATTTTTATAACCTTTACCCAATGATAAATCAGTCTGCCTGCCTTATTTGCATCTGCCGAAATAGGTAACACTTCACGCTCAAGGTAAATATCTATACTGTCTGAATTCTCTAATACGTATTTTTCACGATAGCGTACCTCGCCTCCGATTAAATCCTTATATACAACAAGCAGGTAATCATCGCCTTTTATCGTGAAAGTAACCGCTTCATTTACGTAACTGTCCAGAGTATCTATTATTTCGGCTGCCTCACGAGACCCAATTGAATTGTTCGGTGCACCTTCTTCTTGGGATGACACACTTTCTCTTAACGATTCCTCTGTGCCGTCAAATATCAGATTATATGTCAAGGATTGTGTTCTTAGCAGCTCGTCAAGATATTCAATTTTTTCATCTAATGCCTGCTTTTCAAGTTCGGCTTTCCCAGCCCGGGTCTCTGCTTTCATTATCCGACTATTAACAGCACCCCTGATTCCAAAAAAAATGATAAAAGAAAATAGAATCAATAAAGCAGCAATAATTATCTTTTTTTTGTTGCTTTGTATATATTCCACCGTATGTTTCACCATAAATTATTCCTTTTTAATTAAATTATATAAAAGATAACAACTCAAATAAAGTAAACAGGCAGTTTGGCAATGACAAACCATTTGGCATAATTCGTGCCAAAACCATTGCTTTATGTCAACTATTGTTATATAATGACAATAAATATACAATTCTGCGAGGTGTTACGGTGACATTTGGTGAAAAACTTGATTTGATTATGAAAATTGCAAACACAACAAATAGTGCTCTTGCCCGTGCAGTCTCAATTGATTCCTCCTTTGTCAGCCGACTAAGAAGAGGTTTACGCAGTCCTGCCCGGAATGAAAACTATTTAAAGTCTATGGCTGTATATTTTTCCGGCAGATGTAATTTGCCCTATCAAAAGGCTGCCTTGAAGGAGTTGTTTGAAAAAGCATTGAACGGTTTACCGGAACAAAAGAATTCGCCGGATAACACCGATCAATTAACGAACCTCATATATCAATGGTTCTTGGATGAAAAAGCAATAGGTTCAAAATCAGTCGAAAATTTGTTACACGATGTAACACGCTTTAACTTCAATAAAACACCGCAAATCTCCGAAATGGAGATTTCAAATGCATCTGATAATCCAGTCGCGAACGGAACAGTTTTTTATGGCATAAAAGGCAAGCAAGCTGCTGTTATCAATTTTTTATCTCTTGTGTTAATGAATAAAAAGCCTGTGACACTTCTTTTTTACAGTGATGAGGATATGGAATGGTTAACGGAAAGTCATGAGTTTGCCTCTAAGTGGACATCTCTTTTGATTAAGGTTATCATGAAAGGCAACAGCATAAAAATTATTCATACAGTAAACCGTAGTCTTGATGAGATTCTTACATCAGTTGAAAAGTGGCTGCCAATTTATATGACCGGCGCCGTAGAACCATATTACTATCCCAAAACCCGTGACGGAGTATTTAAGCGCACCTTATGCATAGCTCCAGATACCGCTGTAGTTACTTCAAGTTCTGTTGGCAGCAACATAAAAAATTCAGCCAATTTTTTCTACACTGATCAAGAAACCATTATGGCGCTTACTGAGGAATATAACGATTATCTTACCCTTTGCAAACCACTTATGCGTATATTCACTCATTTCAGGAAAGAGAATTATTATTCTGTTCTTTCCGAGTTCGAAGATGTAAATAGTCAGAGTATTTTGAAAACAGACTCACTTTCGACAATAACAATGCCTGTCGGGCTTGCTGCAGCAATATATTCTCGTTCATGCCTGGAAAATGATGAAATGGAGCGTGCGTTATCTTATCATAAGACGAGAACAGAGCGCTTTGAAGATAGTCTTCAAAATAATAAATTCACTGAAATAATTACTGTTCCGGATGTGAAAGCAATCTGTGATGAAAAAATTATAGTAAACTATTCTCAAATGCTGACCGGTAATTGTATCTTCTACACGCCAAAAGAATTTAGCGCACATCTGAAAAATATTATCAGGCTGCTTCAAACCTATGATAATTACAATATACATCTTGTACCATGCAACGAATTAGAGGGGATGATTTACGCTAAAGAGGATGTCGGCGTGCTTTTTGGCAGAATTACTCAGCCATCGGTTTTATTTGCTACAAATGAAAGTAATATGACTTCTGCTTTTTGGGAATATATGAGGGTTGCGTTATACAAATTACCAAATACCCAAAGCTATAGAAAAACCGCAATTGAAACACTTGGTAAAATAGTTGAGGCAATCAAAGGTGACGGGGGGTTGTGATTATACAGACGTACTTGTTGATAATCACAAACCCCTATCCCATATGGTTACCACATCCCCTTGATTCAAACACTATGGACAACTTGAAATAATTTGTGTAGAATACTCTTTGGCATACACAATGCGGAGGTCAAAGATAAATGAACAATATATATAAAAAGCTTGGAGTCAAAATACCCGAAATCCTTCTGCCTGTTGAGGGCACAGACTTGACAAAATGGGCGGTCATCGCCTGTGACCAATATACCTCTCAGCCGGATTACTGGCAAAGTGTCGAGGAAAATGCAGGCCAAAGCCCTTCAGCGTTAAAGCTAATATTCCCTGAGATATATCTGAAGGAAGAGGACAGTGGCATAAGGATCAATAACATCAATAAAACAATGGAACAATATCTTGAACAGGGTGTGCTGCAGCCGCAGAAGCCCGGTTTCATACTGGTGGACAGGAGCACCCCGCACACTGCCTCAAGAAAAGGTTTGATTATTGCTGTCGACCTGGAGTGCTATGACTACAGCGTCGGTTCACAGTCTTTGATCCGTGCAACAGAGGGGACGGTTCTTGACCGCATCCCGCCAAGGGTGAAAATACGTGAAAATGCGCCAATTGAATTACCACATATAATGGTTTTAATAGATGACCCAAAAAAGACAGTAATCGAAAGCCTTTATGAAAAGAAAGACACCTATAAAAAGCTTTATGACTTTGATTTAATGCAGGGTGGCGGGCACATCATAGGCTGGAAGGTAGAAGATGAGCAAAGCCTGTCTATGGTAGCCTCCGCTCTCGAAAAACTAGTAGGGGACGTTTCTCCCAATCAGGGGGACGTTTCTTGCAAACCGCTGCTTTTTGCCATGGGAGACGGGAACCACTCCCTTGCATCCGCAAAAGCTCATTGGGAGAATGTAAAAGCCGCACTACTAAACAAGCAGGCGCAGACAGCACAAGAATCAGACGCACAGTCACAGTCCGCAGAGCCTCGTCTGCCAGACGCACCCTTCAACACCATCCCTGAGCATCCGGCCAGATACGCACTTGTCGAGCTGGTGAATGTCCATGATGATGGGCTGGCATTTGAGCCAATCCACCGTGTCATATTCGGTATCGACCGCGCGGCTATACAGCAGCAGTTGATTGAAGCCGCACGCAAGCTTCAGCTTGACGCCGTAATTCAGTTTTTTGATTCAATGAAATCAGTTGACACAGCTATAGAAATGGCTGAAGATGGTGTCACCGCAGCAAATGATAGAAACGTCCCCCACAACATTCTCTTTATTCTTGAGGGCGCATACGGTCTGTTCACAGTGAAAAATCCCGTTTCAACACTTGAGGTTGGAACGCTTCAGAGCATTCTTGATGAATTAGTTAAGAGCAGCCTTGAAGCAAGAAATGGTACAGACTTAGAAATAGACTATATACATGGCGATCAGGTAGTTACGGAGCTAGGTTCAAAAGCCGGCAGTATGGGCTTTTTCCTGCCGGTCATGAATAAACACGACCTGTTTAAGACTGTCAAAGCCGATGGCGTACTGCCAAGGAAGACATTTTCCATGGGTGAAGCCGAGGAAAAGCGATACTACCTGGAGTGCAGATGTATCAGGTGAAGTGATGTAATACTATCTATGGTGTGCCTTCGCCGCTTTAGTGAACTTATCCCTGCCAATGTGGCAATACCCATTCGGGTTCTTGTCCAGATATTTCTGGTGATACTCCTCTGCAGCATAATAATTGAGCAGCGGAGTCACTTCAATCGCGATCGGCCTGTCATAGCTCTTCTGAAGCTCCTCGACAGACTTCTCAATGATTTCTCTATCCGCATCGTCTGTATAGTAGATACCGGTGCGATATTGTGTCCCGATGTCATTTCCCTGGCGGTTCTTTGCCACCGGATCAATTACATCATAATAAAGCTTCAATATAAAGCTCAGGCAGATCTCATCCGGATCATACAAAACCTTGACTGTCTCCGCGTGTCCGGTATTCCTATGGCACACATCTTCGTAACTGGGATTTTCCGTATTTCCGTTAGCATAACCAACCTCTGTGCTAACAATTCCCTTCACCAATGACAGGTACTTCTCTGTTCCCCAGAAACAGCCTCCGGCCAGATATATCTCTTCGATGCTTTCATTGTACTTTTCATTCGCTATACCATTAATCTTCATAATCATCACCTTCTGTCAGCATTGTTCCCAAGGCAATTATATTTTATTAAAACCGGATATCACTCCAACTCAGTAGACTCAGTAAAATTTTTCAGTATTTGCTTGATATACAAAATGTCTGCCTTTTCATAACCTACACAATATATAGGCATTTTCACTCCATTGATATATAGCTTTTTAATATTGCCAACAAGCTCCGGGTCAATCTGCCACGCGGTCGATGTGACAATACTTTCTATTTCGTTATGATATTCGCGCTCAAACAAATCCTTATCATACAAATACGAATAACCGTCCCCGCCCTTTATATCCACCGCCACAAAAACGCCAAAATCCATAGCCAGCATTTGACAGGACTCTATGGTAATCACTCTTTTGATCAAATTGAAATGCGCCGCCCACACCTCAAACTTCCTGGTCCCGCTTCCAAAATGATCTTCAACATTCTTATAATCAAGCCATGAATTTACCTTTCCTATGTGCTCAGAAGACATTCCCCTCCAAAAATCGCTGTCTTCTGCCGGCAAACCCCACTTTGCCAGAACCTCGCCAAGCAGTTCCCGCGAATACGACTGCGTCTCAAACTTGTCCAGGTAGCAGGAAAATAAGACGACGCTATCGCTGTGCCGATGGAAATATTTCATCAATACCGCTTTATTCGAAATAAAATCCTCTTTATCACAAAAAATAAAGAACCGTTCCAATAGCGAACTGCCAAATAGGCTGTCCTCAATTATCGAGTACTTTGAGAAGAACCGATTCACAACCGTGCCCTTCACGCAGAGCCGTTCTGAAACCGCGGTAAGATAATCTCCCGCAGTGCTCCCCGATCCCTTCAGCAGAGCAACAAGCTCATCCTCCGGGTGCTCGGAACCAACTCTCCCGGACCTCGTCTGCTCCGTTCTCATCAGCCCCATCAGCAGCTTCATCGCATGCAAAAGCCCACCATTGGTATAATCCCCCTGCACAAGCACCCAACCAAGGTGAAACAGCTTCCTTCTAAATCTTTTCCTTATCACAAACTCCATCTTTTTGAGCAGCACAGGCTCAGAGACACATGCAAACGCATGCAGAAGAATTTCAATATCCCTGCTCTTCAAATCAACCGCCAATCGCTCCATTACAGAGTACGGCGCATTAGTCAATATATCTGTTAGCCTTGTAATCTCTTCATCCAGTCCAAAGAATGCGCTCTCCTGCAATGTCGGGAACTTCTCCTTAATACCGGATACTGACACCTGAAACCGGACAGGCTCATATTGGAATTCAAAATCCATCTCCGCTATACCCCATTCTTCAGGCTGAATATAAATTCCACGCGTCTCGATTTGCTCCTGTCAATAACACCGTCTACCATGAACGGCTCGCTTGACGACCTGCCCGATATAGCAAGCAGCTCTTTTAAATCCGTCCCGTCCGCAGCTTTCAAATAATTCTGACCGAGTATGTTATTAACCACTGTAACTGCTCTGTCCTGAGACAGCTTCAAATTGTAATCATAGGACCCGTCTTCATCTGCATGTCCTTCGATGGTAATGCGATCAATATATTTCAGGTTTTTCTCACTCAGAAGCACAGCAAAATACTCCTGCAGGAATCGATCCAGGTATTCTTTCCCGGCGGCGTTGATCTCAGATTTGTTCACGCTGAACAGACTCATATCACTAAAACGAACACTACCCTTCGCCTCATCCATCTCAACGGCAATATCTGCGGCCGCCAGCTTCTCCGCCAGCTCCTGAAATATCCCTACTTTTATACTGTCCAACTCATTCATTGCAGCTTCCCGCTGCTTCAGCTCATTTTCAAGCGCCTCGAGCTCTACAGCCTTCTTATCCAGCGTTTCCTGCTGCAATTCAAATGTATCTGTCGTCTGCTGGACCACCTCCTGTAAAGAACCACTGTCACTCCACTTTACCTGTGAAAATAAAACAAAGCCCACCAGCATAATTACCAAAACCATCAACATAATCGCTGCAAAAACAACCGAGCCCGGAAACCAATATTTAATTGTATCCCGTTCCTCTCCCATCACTCTGCCGTTTTTCATAATGGTTTCTCCTGCTTTGAACCGCGATTATCTGTAATCGCTCCCATCACAACCGGAAGCTCATCCACAACATCCCGGATGTCGGAAATGACATTTCCGAATCTTGTGCTAATCTCGGAAAGTCCTGAATCAAAAGTATCAAACGTCCTTGTAACTCCCTTGTTCAATTGCTCGCTAAATACCGCCGCAGAACTCTCAAGTCTTTCATTCAGCTCCGCAACCTCCTCAGCCAGACCCTTTGCATACAGGTTAATATCTCTCGCCTGATCGTCCAAGCTATCAACAAGAGACTTCAGATTGCCGGTAATGTCATCTATTGAGCCCTTCATGGTACTGTCAAGCTTCTCGATGGAGAATGAGCTAATATCGCTAAACCTTGAAAAAGCCGAATCAAGCTGCATACTTAATTCCCCCATGAGCTTTTCGACCTGCTTCTCCATATTTTCAAAATAAAGCCTGCTCTCCTGCTGTAAGCTCCTGCGCTCCTGTGCGATGGCTTCCTTATCGGTCTTGTCAGCCTCCGCTGTCTCTGTGATCTTCTCATAAGCATTAGCCATCATCTCAACACCCGCCGCAAGGGAAGCATTTATAGCCTCCGCCTGCTTTTGATATGCTCCGATAGCCTCTACCAGTGAGAAAATATCCGAATATGCCTTCTTTTGAAGCTCTGTATTTTGATTCAGCTGATCCACAAGGTTAAATACCGACCGATCCGTCTGAAGCTGATAATCCAATATTTTCTGTGAATTGGAAGCGATATTCTCAAATTGTCCTCCTATGGTAATATTCAGCTTGTCCATAAAAGCTTCCGTAATTGCCTGAACTCCTTTATTCTGTATGCTTAACGACTCATTAGAAAACTTCTCAAAATTTGCGTTCAAATCCGAAATAGCAGGTAATATGCCTGTCAATGCAGTTTCCCCAAAAGCCGCTGCAGCAGCCTCATTCGCCGCCAGTGACACAGCATCAAATCCTGAATGGGTATCTGCCACAGGCGTCTTCCGCGAAAACAAATTTAAGAAGTTATCCAGCTCTGAAACTGCTTTTTGGAAATAGCGCCTGTCTACCAGCTGAAACATAATGGACAATAGAATGGACACAATACAAACCCCAAATGCTGTTGAAATAACACCTGTTAACATTTTGAGGCCAATCTCCCCCTCAGCTCCCGCCGCAGTGAGATTAAGGTTTGGCAACGCTCCGGCAATACTGAGAAATGCAGCCAGAATACCAATCATTATCAATAGTCCCGGCACTGTCTCAGCCTTTTTCCTGCCAGCCGGTATCGAAACAATCTTCTCCAGCGTAAAATACTCATTCGCGTCCGGAACTCTCCCGTTGCTGTCATTATAGTCACTATAGAAATACTTCCAATTTTTCCTGAAAGCCGAATGAAGATGATAGTCAACCTGCTTGTCCAGCTTCGCAATATTTTCAACGCTACGCCCCTCAAGCT
>JAEYRF010000187.1 GCA_023409615.1 Bacillota bacterium
AGAACATTACCGATTTGATTAATAGGAACCAGCAGGGAGATATCATCTCCAGCTTTGCTTATACATACGACAACAACGGCAATCAGAACTCCAAAACGGAAGACGGAGAAACCACCTATTACACCTACGACAATTTGAACAGACTGTCCTCAGTTCAATACCCCACGGCAGGCGCGGAGAATTATACCTACGACAATGCAGGAAACCGCCTGAGCAAAACCAACTACAACGCAGCGGGCGGCGTTCCGATAGTCAATATCTCTGCAGCATATACCTATGATAGCCTAAACAGGATGACAGAGAGCCTGACAGATGATATACTATTGGCATATAAAGGGAGAACCACATATGAGTATGACAACAACGGAAGCCTGCTAACAGAGACAACAACCCAGTTGGATTATATATCGGAGCAGGTACTGGAAACAGACTCGGCAACCGGATTGCCTTTACAGCCACGGGTGAAAAGCTACAGCTACAATGCCTTTAACCAGAACATCAGCGTCACCAATGCGGACGGCTCATACCAGCAGAATATATATGACGCACTGGGGCTGAGGATATCAACCATAAGAGTGGACTATATTTACTAAATGAAGATGACGATGTTATTGAATATATTATTTTTGAGGAATTCGATATTGGGGTGATTTCGTTTTTACATATTGATAATTTATAAAGCTTGAAAGTTCAGGTCTAATAAGTAATGAGGTGCTGGAGAAAAGCTCTGAGTTAAGAGGTAAGGTGATTGATTTGCAGCAAAGGCAATCTTACCTTAGCTAAAATATTGACGATTTAGCCAATAAAGTATATTATATAGCTATAAAATTATAGCTATATTGGAGTGAAGCATATGCGGGTACCGTCGACACAAGTGCAGAACAATTTTGGTAAGTATATCAAAATAGCCTCTGAGCTGGAGGATGTTATTATCACAAGGCAAGGCAAAGAGGTTGCAAAACTGGTTTCCTGTGAAGAAAGGCTTATGTTTGCAGAGGAAGCTGTCAACTATGTTATGAACAGTAACCAAAAAATGAGCTATGAGCAATTCCTGGGATTTGTTGAAAAAACCGATGCGCGCTATGAGCTGATTGATGGAGAAGTATTTCTACTTGCTTCGCCTGGCTTTATGCATCAGAAAGTAATTGCGAAGATGCTTACAAGTATGTCTATCTGGTTTAAAGGTAAAAAGTGTATGCCTCTGACAGCTCCCTTTGACATTACTCTTGAGAGGAGCAAGGATAACATCTGTGTTGTTCAGCCCGATATTATTGTCATATGCGATGTTGACAAGGTTGATGTAAAGGACAGATATAAAGGCATTCCAACCATTGCTGTTGAAGTGCTCTCCCAATCCACCAAAAGCAGAGATATGGTCAAAAAGCTGGACTTATATATGCAGACCGGCATCAAAGAGTACTGGATTGTCGACACAAATAAAAAGGAAGCATATGTCTACAGTTTCGGAAAGAATTCCGGAGAATACTATATAAATAATTATGAAGCTTTTAAATCTGGTGAACTGATTCTGTCAAGAGCATTCAAGGGATTGCAAATTGCGATTGACGAATTGTTCACCGCATGAATATCAAATAAAAACCTCCGATGTCCGGTTTTCTAATCTCGCTGCTTTGTCAGTGCCTCGATGATTTCTGCATAGATTTCTGAAGAATGCTTTTTCCAGTTTTCGCAAATGGAACGGGCTTCTTTTTTTGTGCCAACAGCGGCTTTTAGATCGATAAGGGTGAAATCTTCTTCCCGGATTCCGCAGCAAACTGTAAATTTATCTTCGCTTTCAGGAATGAAATCTGCTGTGATCAGCATTTCTTCACGGATTTCTTTCCTAACAGAGGAGGTTATTTTATCAAGCTGTTTTTTTATTCCCGGCGGAATCAGGTGTAGAAAATATTGCATCGTATTCAGGCCAGTTTCGGTGAGAATGTATTTTGCGCGGCTGTCTTCAGCTTTATCGCTCTCCAACTCCACTAGCTTTGCTTCGTGAAGGTCATTGAAGCATTGCTGGAACATAAAGTAATTCATCAGACGTGTCTCTAGCACCATCTTCGTTATATGTATATTGCCTACAGGTATATCGAGCCTGCGCAAGATATACATTATTATCAGCTTATTCTGAACGATTTCTTTATTACTGCCCAGTGAATTCATCGGAACCTCCCGAGTTTAGATTGCCCCAATATGTGTTGCCTCAAGTGTGTATTGCCTTAAGTTAGTAATGTCCTGAGTTCCAATTATAGCACACATTGTTTTTGTAAAAAAGCCTGAACAAAAATACTGCATTTTTCGCTATCATTTGTAGAATAAGGGCTGCTTCTGTGATATCATTATCTTATTAAGCACTGAAGTTAGTCCGACATGTGAAAGCGTAAAATCAGGGTTGTAAAATAACGCGGTGAAGTACAAAAAGTGAACACATATATAATATTAAACCAACATAGGATTGATAGAATAAAAACTACGGGAGGGATCGACAGTGGTAAAAAAAGAAATTATCGCGCTTTTGCTTGCCGGAGGACAGGGAAGCAGACTTGACATTCTGACCAGGAAAGATGCAAAACCTGCAGTTCTCTTTGGCGGTAAATACAGGATTATTGATTTTTCGCTCAGCAATTGCACAAATTCGGGAATTGACACAGTTGGTGTACTTACACAATATCAGCCGTTGAAATTGAATAGCCATATCGGAATCGGTAAACCCTGGGATATGGATAGGATGAATGGTGGAGTTACCATATTATCTCCATTCATGAAGGAGAGCAGGGGAGAATGGTATAAGGGCACAGCAAATGCAATTAGTCAGAATATAGATTATGTGGATAAAATAGCTCCGAAGTATGTGGTTATTCTGTCCGGTGACCATATCTATAAAATGGATTATTCCGAAATGTTAGCTTTTCATATAAAAAATAATGCAGAGGCTACAATTTCAGTTATTGACGTACCTTACGAAGAAGCCTCCAGATACGGGATCATGAATACTGATGTTGAGGGCAGGGTAAAAGAATTTGAAGAAAAGCCTAAAAACCCTAAAAGCACACTGGCTTCAATGGGGGTCTATATATTTACATGGGATGTACTGAGGGGATATCTTGAGAGAGATGAACAGAACCGGGACTCCGAACACGATTTCGGAAAAGATATAATCCCTGCGATGCTGGACGACGGACGAAGCCTCTGGGCATATAAATTTGTGGGATACTGGAAGGACGTTGGTACCATACAGGCTTTCTGGGAGTCGAACATGGATCTTGTCAAAAGAGTCCCGGAGTTTAATCTGTACGATCCGCAATGGAGAACCTATACGCCAAATCCTGTTAAACCACCACATTTTGTTGGAGCGACAGGAAGTGTTAAAACATCTATTGTTGCCGAGGGCTGCATGATTTATGGAGAGGTAAGAAACTCAGTACTCTTCCCTGGCGTTACTATCGAAAAGGGAGTGCTGGTTGAGAATTCTATTATAATGTCAAATGCAAAAATCGGTGAAGGCAGCCATATTAGTCATTGCATAGTCAGTGAAGATGCCCATTTAGGTAAGAATGTTGTTATTGGCTTGGGTGAAAATATACCCAATGAGCTAAAACCGGAAATATACAACTCGGGAATTACAGTGATTGGTGAGGGAGCCCAAATACCCGATGGCATTAAATTGGGAAAGAACGTCATGATTGACATGCAAACTCGGCATGATGATTTCTGCTGCAACGAAATTCCTTCCGGTGCAAGCATTTATAAAGGTGGTGACTGTGAATGACAAATACCATGGGATTGATTTTATCCGGGTGGAAGAAGCCTGAATTGAAGGAACTGTCATACATTAGATCGGTTTCCGCAGTGCCGTTTGCAGGAAAGTACAGAGCGATCGACTTTATTTTATCCAATATGGTGAACTCCGGGATTAAGAACGTCGGTGTACTTACGCAATATAGCTTTCGTTCACTTATGGATCATCTGGGTTCGGGTAAGGAATGGGACCTGGACAGAAGGTACGACGGCCTGTTTGTCTTCCCTCCATCTCTTTCGGAGGATGAGAGCGGCTGGTACCGGGGAAGTGCAGATGCAATGTACAATAACCTATCCTTCCTCAAGCGTAGTAATGAGGAGTTTGTGATCATCTCTCAGGGCAACAGTATCTTTAAAATGCAGATGGATAATATGCTTGAGTACCATTTATCAGTTAATGCTGATATTACTTTGGCCTACCGGAAGATGTACGATTTCAGTCGTGAAGAGATATCCAGACTTGGCGTATTACAAGTGGATGAGAGCAATAGAGTGATTGATTTGCAGGAAAAACCGCTGCATCCGCAGAATGACCTGGGCTCAATTGGGATTTATTTAATCAGGAGGACATTGCTGATTTCGTTGCTGGAAGAGTGCATTGCACATGGTGAATATGACTGGGTCAAGGATATACTGATTAAAAAGCTTGAAAAGCTGGGTGTATATGGATACGAATTCAAAGGCTACTGGCGGAATATCAGCTCAGTACAATCATATTACAAATGCAGTATGGATATGCTGAACCCTGAGATTAGAAATGAACTGTTTATTAGAAATGGAAAAATATATACAAAGGTCAAGGACGAAGCGCCTGCCAAGTACAATGAGGAGGCTGAGGTCATAAATTCTATCGTTGCCGATGGCTGCTTCATTGAAGGTATCGTTGAGAACAGCGTTCTGTTCAGAGGTGTCACAGTCTCGAAGGGGGCAGTTGTGAAAAACAGCATCGTAATGCAGGCCTCTATGATTGGACAGGATGCCTGTGTCGAATATGTCATTATGGACAAGAATGTTGTTATGCATCCCGGAAAACATCTGAAGGGCGAGGCAGACTATCCAATTGTTGTCGGCAAGAACGCAGAGGTGTAGTTATTTCACGAGGGGAGGATGTCTATGGCAATGGTAAATGAGTCGGGCTTCATCGTAAGGAAATCGGGTATCAGGCCGGATGACTATTATATTGATTATGCTGGGATTTATACGGTTGGCGATATATCTAAAGCAACTTGTGTCAAAGCAGCAAAGATTGTAGAAATCTATTCAGAAAACGGCGCTATTCTTGACGATACTCAGAACGTATATTTCTTCAGGAGCTCAGAAGCTGCTAAAAATGCAATCGGAGAGCTTTACGCTAATGTGAAGCCTGATAGGAAGGCAAAGGCTGTTTACCTTTCAGAGTCTGAAATTGAGTATATAAGAAGGGCTTTAATCAATGAGGGCAGCAATACACTTTACCTGAAAGGCAAAATTAAGGACGAAATCTTTAAAAAGTTGAACGACTAACTATTTGCAGATGCGGCTTATAGAGCCAAATTCTGATAGACGGCAATTTTTATTGTAAACTGTCGAGTTTTGCGATAAGATATATAATATTAATTTTCGTATAAAGCCATATATCAGAGGGAGGATTTCAAATGTTCAGGAACAGAATTATTTTAGTGCTGGTACTCATTCTCACAATGACATTTATCTTAAGTGCATGTGGGAAGGGTGGTGCATCCAATGCCTTTCGTGTAGGTATTGATGATACATACCCACCAATGGAGTACAGAGATGAAGCTGGCGATTATGCAGGATTTGATGTTGACTTAGCTCGGGAAATAGCAAAAAGGCTTGACAGAGAGCTTGAATTTGTGCCAACTGCGTGGACCGCGATATTTACCGCTCTGAGTTCCAACAAGTATGACTGTATTATCTCGTCTCTCAGCATTACAGAGGAAAGAAAGAAAACAATAGCATATACCCGGCCATATGTTGCAAACAATCAGGTTATTATTGTGAGAAAAGATAATGTCGACATTGCATCTGAAAATGATCTTGGCGATAAAATTGTTGCAGTCCAGATGGGAACCACCTCTGATGATGCATGTGTTGAATTCCAGAAGGCTACCCCGTTTAAGGAATATAAAAAGTATGAGGGTATGATCCAAGCATTGAATGAATTGAAAATTGGAAGAGTAGATGCGGTAGTAACGGATCTTGTTATCGGAAAGTATTTTGTGGCAAACGATATAGAAAGCTTCAATCTTGTTACTACTACACTTCCTGATGAACCGATTGCCATCGGATTTGATATTGGCAATAAAAAAGCACGCGATGAAGTTGACAAGGTTCTCGAAGAAATGATGAATGACGGTTCGTTGGCAGCGATCTCTAAGAAGTGGTTCGGAGATGATATGACAAAGAACCTGGAATAAGGATGAACCTAGATAAAGTAGTGTTTTTGTCAGGTGGAGCTTTCGCTCCACCTGCGATTTTATTATATTAATAAGGGATGTATAAATATGGTTGAGTTGATACCCTTTTTCCCGAGGCTGCTTAGGGGAGCGGCTATTACGATTGAATTAACTATTGTAGCAGTTATATTTGGATTAATTATGGGCTTACTGCTGGCACTTGGCAGATTGTCCAGAAATGCGATTATCAATAAAATCAGTTGGGTATATATCTGGTTTTTTAGGGGAACGCCACTTCTAATGCAGCTGCTATTCATTTATTATGCATTTCCAATGTTTTTTAATCCACCGCTCAAGGGCCTGAGTGCTACCATGGCTGCATTTATAGCATTCAGCCTGAATTCGGGAGCCTACCTTGCAGAGATCATCAGAGCTGCGATACAGTCCATTGACAAGGGCCAGATGGAGGCGGCTAAGGCTGTCGGAATGACCTATGGACAAGCCATGAGAAGGGTAATAATTCCTCAGTCTTACAGGCGGTTGATCCCACCGGTTGGTAACGAATTCATTATGATGATCAAAGATACTTCTCTTGTATCAGTTATTGCTATGCAGGATCTGATGAGAGTGACAAATGAAATCCAAAGTCAGCAGGCGAAGTCCTTGATATATGTCCCTGCGGCCATTATTTACCTTATAATGACTACGGTATTTACAATTGTATTTGAGAAAATTGAGAAAAAATATTCCGTATACGAATAGGGAGAAGTTGAATCATGTCAATGGTTAAAGTTAAAAATGTCCATAAATCGTTTGGAAAACTTGAGGTTCTGAAAGACATTAACCTGGAGGTTGAAAAGGGTGAGGTGGTGTGCATTATCGGGCCCAGCGGTTCTGGTAAGAGCACTCTGCTCAGGTGTTTGAATCACCTTGAGAGGATCAGTGCGGGATGTATCTATATTGAGGATGAATTGATTGACGAGAGAATTGATGGAAAGAACCAGCTCAAGGTATCGCAGAAAAAGGTATCGGAGCTTTGTACAGAGCTTGGTATGGTTTTTCAGCGGTTCAACCTGTTTCCGCACATGACTGTAATCGAAAATGTGATGGAGGCCCCCATGACAGTTAGAAAAGTGCCAAAGGAGGAGGCTTCTGTTGAGGCGATAAAATTACTTGAGAAGGTTGGCCTTGCAGATAAAAGGAATGAATATCCATCAAGGCTCTCCGGTGGTCAGCAGCAGAGGGTAGCAATAGCAAGGGCTCTTGCGATGAAACCGAAAATAATGCTCTTTGACGAACCTACATCGGCACTTGATCCGGAGCTTGTGGGAGAAGTGCTCGAGGTCATGAAGGATCTTGCAAACGAAGGGATGACTATGCTTGTGGTAACCCATGAAATGGGCTTTGCAAAGGAAGTCGGCTCTCGTGTCATTTTCATGGATAACGGTGAAATCAAGGAAGAGGGCAAGCCTGAAGAAATATTCACAAATCCCAAAAATGAAAGGACAAGAGCTTTCTTGCAAAAGGTCCTCTAATTCATGACTAAAAAACTCAGAGCGGATCTGATATTATTGGCAATCACGGTAGTCTGGGGAGCGTCATTTTCCCTGATGAAGATTGTATTGGCATACATGCCGGCATATGCATATCTTTCACTACGCTTTTTAATTGCTGCATTAGTACTTTTGGTCTTATTTAGAAAGAATCTAAAAAAGTTAAGCAAACGGACGCTGCTCTATGGATGTATTATCGGCGTCTTTATGTTTGGAGGAATGGCTTTCCAGGTGGTTGGATTGTATACAACCTCCGCCTCCAATTCGGGATTTATTACAGGTCTTAACGTAGTTATTGTTCCGGTCATTGCAGCCGTTCTGTTAAAAAAGAAGCCGGATAGGGCTTCTGTTATCGGTATTGCCATTGCTTTCGTCGGACTTTTTTTCCTTTCGGGAGGTCTGAATTTCAGTTTTAATTATGGGGATTTCCTGACTTTTATTTGCGCAATCTGCTGGGCTTTTCAGATTATTTCGATCGACAGGTTTACGCAGACTGAAGATGCATCGCTGCTTGCGATCATACAGGTAGCTTTTGTTGGATTCGCAAGTACCGGTCTATGGCTGACAGCAGATGCAGGCAAGCCAATTGATATCAACGGTACTGCAATTGGCATCCTGCTCTTTACGGCAATACTTGGATCTGCTCTTGCATTTGGCGGACAGACGATTGCTCAAAAGGATACGACTCCTTCACATACCGCACTTATCCTTACTGCGGAACCGGTTTTTGCAGTTATATTTGCAATGATTATTCCTAATGCAGAAGGTATAACCGAAATTCCATCATTGACAAAAGCTTTGGGGTGCCTGCTCATTCTGGCGGGAATGCTGGTGTCCGAGCTGAAACTTGGTGCAAGAAAAACGGCCCTGTAGGCAGGGCCGTAACTTGATAAAGCAATTCAAACTACTAGATCGACATGCTGTATAGTGCCTGCGCCGCCGTTTTCTCTGAGGAATATTCCACTGCGGGCAATACTGCCAAGAGAATCGTTGGATGAGGTCTTTATGTCGAATGCAGTTGACACATTTCCCAGGTAAATCGCACCGATGCCTTTTGCACCAAGAGCAAACAGTTGATCATTTCCATTCGCATCCTTCGTCCAGATCCTAAGCTTGCTGTAAATATCATCATTCTCATCGATCCAGCCATTGTTGTCTTTGTCATATGCAGACAGGTCTGAGAAGCCATTGCCGCTTTCAGGGCCGAACAGCTCACTCCCATCATTAATTGTGCCGTCATTGTTGATGTCAAAGGCCAGAAAACCACTGCCTTCTCCCACAAAGGATATCTGATCCTCTATACCGTCTGCGTCGATATCAAACTGATATTTTTCGTTTGTGAGAGTGGCACTCGCACTACCGAAATTTACCACTAGCGGGTCCACCTTAACTGCATCACCGGCCCGTAAGGAGATATTAAGATTGGATGCAAATTCTCTGCTGAGGTTAAGATTGAGATCGAAACTGATTTCTCTTCCGTCAGCTGTTTTTACTGTGCCTTCCGATGAAAAGGACATTGTTTGCTTTTCATAATGAGTTTCCCGTAAGTCGTACTCTAATCCCCAGCCTTGACGCTGTAAGCCTTGTGCGGGCTGAAGCACACTTGCTCCGGGAAACTGAATAGAACCGTTGTTGTGTGATGTTCCATGATGACTGTGCCCTTTATTCTGTTCTGTACCAATTCTCCTTGGAACTGAAAATTTGAGCTTCTTGCCGGTTAAAAACTCAATCATTTTCTGTACCAGGTAAATTCTTCCCTTGTCTTCATCATCCAGTTCGTATATTTCTCCGTCCCGGCTGCATGATACACAGAATGAAGGTGCGTTCATTTTTTCCTCGAGTGCTTTTTTTCCTTCTTCGGAAAGCTGAAGGATATCGGATGGTAGTGCTACAGGCTGTGCTGCAGGCTGTGATACAGATGAACCAAAAAGGCCTATCCTGTTTTCACCCTCGAAATTTGGCCTTGTGTTGCCTACCCATGTTTTCAATGATTCTTCTTTTGTATGTTTTTCAACAGATGTACTAGCTCCGTAAAGTGATACGGATGAGTCTGTGATCCTCATAATTCCAGCCTCCTTGCATCATATGAGTGATTGATGTACCCGGTTTTCCGTAACAGGGTATTGCATATAGTATATTTATCGGCTATTTATTGGGTTAACATGACATGTTTTACAACATCACTAATGTCTCTTTCAAACTGTAATAGCCATATACATGTCAACAATAAGCGTTTATAATAGAAATTAGTTAAATTAGAGGATATAAGGAGATTAAAATGTTATTTTGCGATTTAAAAACAAACAGGTTATTACTAAAGAATATTTCTGAAGACGATAGAGATTTTATTTTCAGCCAATTTTCAGATGATATTGTTACTAAGTATCTATTTGATGCTGAGCCACTTGTGGATATGGAAGGGGCAGATGAAATTGTTGATTCATATCTTCAGCCCGAGCCCAGGGGGCATCATCGATGGGTTATCATACGTTTGGCGGATGGCGAAAAAATCGGCACATGCGGGTTCCACTGCTGGGACACTAAGGAATGCAAAATTGATGTAGGGTATGATATGAAAGAAAAGTATTGGGGAAATGGATATATGCAGGAAGCAATGAAAGAGATTCTAATGTTTGCTAAGGATAAGATGTTAATTAAAGAAGTAAGAGCATGTATATATGTTGAAAATCAAAGATCGATTCGCCTTGCTGAGAAATGTGGTTTTGTTTTGTCAGGCACATATTACGAAAAATTTAGGGGGGAAGAGTACCTTCATAATATTTATAGTCTTGCTTTATAGTAAATTAATTATTCATGTGTGTTTGTTAAATTGTGTTTTCCGCAAGTAGAATCAAGCTAATCAATTTTCGTTACTCTATAATTGCTATAGGGTGGTTGAAACGAGGTGAGCAGACTGATGTACGAGTGGCATAAGCAAATCCAAATAATCGTTGATGAAATTGATGAATGTATTAAGGATAGTGATGATGAAGCCCTAACGCTAAGGCATCTTTCCCGCAAGTTGTGTTATTCTGAATTTCATACTACAAGAAAATTCAAGGAAATATCGGGTATGCAGTTTAGAGATTATTTGCGACTTAGAAAGTTAGCCTTTGCACTAAAAGAGGTTTGGGATAGTGAGACAAGTATTTTGGACATTGCTTTTAATTATGGCTTTTCTTCACATGAGGCTTTTACCAGGACTTTCAAGGGATTATATGGTGTAACTCCAAGTGAATATCGAAAAAGGCCTATGCCCGTCGTTCTTCGTACAAAAATAAAACCTTTCGACCGCTACTTTTTAGGAATTGGAGAGATTGGTATGATGAAATCTACAGATGATATTAAAGTTTATTTTGTAACCATTCCCGCACACAAATTTTTACACATCAAAAACTATGAGAGTAATGGGTACTGGGATTTTTGGCAAAAGCAAAGCCTTATTCCGGGGCAGGATTGCGAAACAATTTGCGGCTTACTCGATAGTATCAAGGGCAAATTGGATGACGATGGCGGGAGCGAATCTAACAGTGGCAGCGGTCAGATTATGGCCTACATTAATAACCCGGACGGAAGACTTTGCGATTGGGGTTTTCCACGTACAGAGTGCTATGGTGTACGTCTTCCTTTTGATTATAGAGGCGAAGTACCACCGCAAATGCTTATGATTGATGTTCCGGAAGCTGAGTATATTGTTTTTGAACATGGGCCATTTGATTATGAGCAAGAAAATAGTAGTATAGAAGAAAAGATTGAAAAGGTGATGACAGCTTTTGATTTTACAGGTACCGGTTACTGCTTTGATACTTCACCTGGTAGAATAATTTACTTTTATCATAATCCGGAACGATTTTGGAAGTATATCAGACCAGTGCGAAAGTCATAATAGACGAGAAGCATCTATCCACTGCGATAGGTGCTTTTGTTGTTATTTATTTTACATAATGGTAAAATGTTGATTACAGGGTGAGGATATATTAGCGAGGCGATGATAATGAAGTATATTGATTTATCACATAAAATAGATGATAGAATTCCGGTTTATCCTGGAGATATGGAAGTGTCTTTAACACAGGTAAGAAGTTTAGCAACAGATAAATACAATGCTTATTCTTTTTCATCGGGGTTACACGCAGGTACTCATATTGACTGCCCTATGCATTTGCTCCAAAAGGACAGAACAATAGCCCAATACCCTTTGGAATGTTTTGCAGGCAAAGGATATCTTCTGGATGTACGTGGAGAGAATGAAATCGATTATAGGGATCAATATGAGGAACAAATACAAAAGGGAGATATTGTTCTGGCTTTTACAGGATCGGATAAGCATTATGGCAATGAGTATTACTATGAAAATCACCCGGTGATAACAGATAAGCTGGCAAACTTTTTAGCCTCTCGAGAAATAAAAATGCTGGGTGTTGACATGCCTTCGCCGGATTTTCCACCTTTTCCAGTACATAAACTTCTCTTGAAGCATGATATATTTATTATTGAGAACTTGAAAAATCTTGAACTGCTATTAGGTGTTGAACACTTTGAAGTATTTGCACAACCGTTAAAAATTTGTGCTGAGGCAAGCCTTACAAGGGCATTCGCAAGGTGTGAATAATTAAGCAGGTGAAAAGGAATGAATGACTATGTTAGTTAAGAATCCAATCATATGGGCAGATTACCCGGATCCGGATGTTATACGTGTCAATGATATATGGTACATGGTATCGACAACAATGTTCATGATGCCAGGCGGCCAAATCTTAAAATCAAAGGATCTGGCTCATTGGGAGATTGTTTCCTATATCTTCAATAGTCTCGAAGATAATGATGCTTATCAGCTGAAAAACGGTAAAAATGCTTATGGCAAAGGCCAATGGGCTACCAGCCTGAAATATTATCGAGGAAGCTTCTATGCATGTTTCGTATGCCACGATATGCGAAAGACATATATCTACCACACAAATGATATAGAAAAGAGCGGCTGGGACAGATATGACCTCAATGAGGTGTACCATGACATGTCCCTTTTATTTGATGATGACATACCTTATTTGATATATGGTAATGGTGATATAAAAATTGTAGAGCTGAACAAGGAATTATCCGGTATAAAGGAGGGAGGAGTTGACCGGATCCTGTTTGAGACACCCTCCAATAACATGCACCTGCGATGTGAAGGCTGCCGGGCTTACAAACTGAACGGTTATTATTACCTGCTTTTCATCGATTGGCCAAGCGATGGGTTCGAAAGGAGACGCGTCATATGCTATCGTTCCAGGGAGCTTTTGGGAGAGTACGAGCGGAAGGTTCTTCTGGATGACGATATGGATTATCTTAATATGGGCATCGCGCAGGGAGTTCTGATAGATACCCCCAGCGGAGATTGGTATTCTATTTTCTTCCAGGATCATGGGGCTGTTGGCAGAATACCCTATCTAGTACCGGTTACCTGGAAAAATTACTGGCCGGAGATTGGTGTTGGAGGAAAGGTACCCAAAGCTTTTGAAGTCCCGTTTGAAGAGTATGAGGTCACTGAACCGATAATCTTAAGCGATTCCTTCAATCACCGCAATAATGTACTGGATCTTCAGTGGCAATGGAATCACAATCCGATCGAAGAATGCTGGTCTTTTACTGAGCGGCCAGGTTATTTACGCCTGACGACAAAATACCTGGCAACGGATATTTTGACATCCAGAAACATATTGACTCAAAGAACAAGCGGACCTAGGTGCTCGTTCATTGTACAGCTGGAAACAAACGGTATGAAACCCGGAGATTATGCCGGGCTTGTTGCATTTCAAGGCAATTATGGTACGATTGGAATTAAGATTGATGCAAACGGTAAGAAAAGAATTCTCACATGCAAAAAGGAAAGCGGACAGCAGAAAGAGGATGAATCCATCCTATTTTCTGACAGCAAGATATACTTAAAAATTTCTTTTGACTTTGAGGAAGGTAAAGACCTCGCCGCATTCCAGTTCTCAGAAGATGGTATCCGCTGGAACAAGATCGGATGCGACCTGCAAATGAGATACACATTGGATTTATTTATCGGATACAGAATCGGGCTTTTTAACTATTCGACAAAAGAAACAGGTGGATTTGCAGATTTTTGCGGCTTTACATACGTGAAGGATTAATAGATATGGGGATGCAGAAAGATTTGAGCTAAATCTATAACGCAATATTTATGGAAAGGGATGAATTTATATGGATGTATTAGATGCGATTTTTACGAGAAGAAGTATTAGGAAGTATTCAGGTGAGCCGGTTTTGGAAGAGGATATAGATACTGTATTGAAAGCAGGTCAACATGCACCATCAGCGCATAATAAGCAGCCGTGGGACTTTATTATAGTAAAAGACAAAGATAAATTTGAGAGCATTGCAAAGGTTCACACTTATGCAAAAATGTTACCACAAGCAGAAGTTTGTGTTGTTGTATGTGGTGATAAGAACAAACAACCAATGACAGGCTTTTTGATCGAGGATTGTTCAGCTGCTATAGAAAATATGCTTTTAGCGGCTCATGGACTTGGATTGGGAGCAGTTTGGTGTGGGCTGTACCCTGTTACTCACTTAACAAAAGGAATGAAAAAAATTTTTGGGTTGCCCGAGTACATTATTCCCATAGGTATGGTGGTTATCGGACAAAAAGGTGAAGAGAGAAAGGCGGATAACAGGTTTGATCCGACAAAACTGCATTACGAGAAGTGGTAAGCGGGGCATGGTAGTAGCTGGGAAAAGATGTCTTTGCTAAGTGAACAAGGCCTCGGAGAACTTTTAGATAGATTTCACGTCTATTATGTAAGGGGTGAGATTCAATGAAAACATTTTTATACCTTTGCATATGTATTTCTATCAGCATAGTTTTCTTGGCAGGATGCGGCAATAATAAAGCTACCGCACCTGTTCAAACAGAGGACTCCGTTACGCAAGCGAGAACAGAAGACTTTGATGTGACGTATGATTCCAGTCAATCTGTTGATATAAGTGACTGGGAGCCTACAACATTTGATACTGTTAACAACTTTGATGGGGTAGCGATGACTGTAGAGGAAGAAACAGTTTCACCGACTGGGCTAACATTGCAGTTTGAGAACAAGTCCAACAGTGAGTGCATATATGGAGACTATTTTTCATTAGAAAAGAAAATCAGTGGAGCATGGTATCAGGCTCCTGTTTCAATGGAGGGCAACTATGGATTTAATTCAATTGGCTATAGCCTGGCTTCTCATGGCGAAAGTGAATGGGCTGCGAATTGGGAGTGGCTATATGGCAGCCTTGACACAGGGGAATACCGCATTGTGAAGGATATTTTGGATTTAAGAGGTACGGGGGACTATGATACTTACTATTTAACTGCCGAGTTCGCTATCTGAAACAACAGCTCTGACGAGTAAATAAATCTGCGACGTTTTTCGAGATAATTATTACCAAAATTGTATAAATGTGATATAATGGAATGAGCGAAAGTCGCTAATATCAACAGTTTTGGGGGATTAAAGTGGAA
>JAEYRF010000202.1 GCA_023409615.1 Bacillota bacterium
TTCCACTTTAATCCCCCAAAACTGTTGATATTAGCGACTTTCGCTCATTCCATTATATCACATTTATACAATTTTGGTAATAATTATCTCGAAAAACGTCGCAGATTTATTTACTCGTCAGAGCTGTGAATCTATAGCAAAAAGTCAAAAAACCGTAAAGAAATGCTTGCATAAAGGTAATATTCTGTTTGTGCGCGCAGGTCAGCCGTGCTACTCTTATTCAAACAAAGAAGAGGAGAGCAGAAATGAAACATAAACATAATCGTATTGTACCTATCATTGCAGCTATTTTAATCCAATTGTGTCTGGGAACAGCGTATATCTGGAGCGTCTTTCAGGCGGGAATTGCTGAAAGCTTATTTTCCGGCAACAATGCAAATGCAGCGCTCACGTTTTCTATTTTATTGGCGATACTGAGTGTTGGCAGTACAATAGGTGGAAAAATGCAAGATAAAATTGGCCCGCGCATAACAGTAATTATCGGTGGTTTAGTTCTGGCAATAGGATTTTTCTTTGCATCGTTTACCACTGTGTCGGTGCCGTGGCTTCTTTGGATTACATATGGTGTTTTAGGTGGTTTGGGAATGGGCTTTATTTATTCAACTACCATTGCATGTGCTCAAAAATGGTATCCGGACAAGCGAGGCCTTATTACCGGTGTTATTGTTTCCGCTCTCGGTTTTGGCGGAGTTGTCTTCACACCAATAGTTGAGTTCATCATTCGAAACTTTGGACATGGAATTGCCGGAAAGGGAGAATTGATGTCCTTCAAAGTCCTTGCGCTGATATTTGTAGTGGTATGTACTGTCGGTGGCTGGTTTATTCAAAATCCACCTGCTGGTTATGCACCGGCAGGCTGGTCACCTAAAAAAACAAACTCAGCTTCTTTAGAATTAAAACCATCACAAGCTTTGAGAACACCTCAGTTGTATTTACTTACATTCTCTTTGATGCTCGCATGTATGGGCGGGTTGATGATGATTGGTTTTGCCAAACCGATTGCCGTGGCCCGGGGCTTGGCAGAAACCGCAACAGTAGGAGTGTTTGCAATAACTATGTTCAATTCATTTGGCAGGCTATTCTGGGGGATTGTATCTGATAAATTGGGCCGAAAGAAAACAATCGTTTTACTCCTTAGCTTAACAGCAATATTATCACTATGTGTAAATATCGCTGCCGGATATATGATATATGTTTTAATTGCATGCATTGGCTTTGCATATGGCGGTTTCTTAAGTACTTTTCCTGCCTTTACAGCCGACTTGTTTGGTGCGAAATATAATGCAACAAACTACGGAATTGTACTGGTCGGTTTTGGAATTGGTGCTGTAATATCGTCTTATATTGCGGGATACTATAAAAATATTGCTTCGTCGGATATCAATCTAATGTTCCCGGCTTTTGTAATAGCCTCAGTTGCTGCTGTGGTTGCTATTTTGTCAATATTGATGATAAAGCCTGAAAGGATAAAAGAAAGTTTTACTTTATAAAACGAATCCCTTCTGATATAATGGCAGAAAAATGGGAAAAGGAGTCATGTGTATGAGTGGGGATTCAATACAGATACTGATAGCGATGGGCTTATATCTTGCTGTTGTTATTGGAATCGGCTTTTTCTACAAGGAACGGGCAAATAAAAACTCTGATAACTACTTTATCGGGGGTAGGTCATTGGGACCTTGGGTCGCGGCAATGAGTGCGGAAGCATCGGACATGAGCGGCTGGCTTCTAATGGGATTACCGGGCGTTGCATATTGGTTTGGCCTGAGTGATGCAATCTGGACGGCAATCGGTCTTGCAGCAGGTACATATGTCAACTGGCTGGTTGTTGCCAGAAGACTTCGCAGGTATTCCACCGTAACAAACTCAATTACAATTCCTGAGTTTTTCAGCAACAGGTTCAAGGAAAAAAAGAAGGTCATTCTTATGATATCTGCAGTATTTATCCTTGTATTCTTTGCGGTTTATGCAGCCAGCTGTTTTGTTACCTTCGGTAAACTTTTCAGCACTCTGTTTAATTTGAAATACCAATATGTGATGATATTGGGCGCAATAGTTGTTATTCTATACACATTTTTGGGCGGTTTCCTGGCTGAGAGCGTCTCTGATTTTCTTCAGGGTATCGTAATGATCGTTGCGTTATGTACAGTCTTGATTGTTGGCGTAGTTGCTGCGGGCGGTATTCCGGCTATTTTGGAAAACATCAAGGCGATTCCTGGTTTCTTTGAATTCTTTGGAATTGCACAGCCGCAATTGGTAGATGGAGCCCAGCAGCTGGATGCTGCAGGGAAGCCGTTATTCGGTGACATGGGCAGCTATGGACTTCTGACAATTATTTCAACGCTCTCATGGGGCCTTGGCTATTTTGGAATGCCACAGGTTCTGTTAAGGTTTATGGCAATCAACAAATCTTCCGAATTGAAAAAATCAAGAAGAATCGCTACAGTATGGTGCGTCATTTCACTATTTGCCGCAGTTATGATCGGCCTGATCGGAAGATCCCTGTATCCTGCTGAGTTATTAACACAGGGTGCTTCCGAGAGTATTTTTATCACCATGTCCACCGGATTGCTGCCTGCGCTGCTAGCCGGTATAATCATGTCGGGTATTCTTGCCGCGACGATGAGTTCATCCGACTCTTACCTGCTGATCGCTTCCTCTGCATTTGCCAAAGATATTTACAAAGGCATTGTGAAAAAGGATGCATCAGATAAGCAGATCATGATGATCACCCGTATTACACTGCTTGTTGTTTCACTATTCGGCGTTATCATTGCGTTGGATGAAGGCAGTGTTATATTCAAGGTCGTTTCCTTTGCATGGGCAGGCTTTGGCGCCACATTCGGACCAATTATGCTGTTCTCGCTGTTATGGAAGAGGACAACCAGATCAGGTGCAATTGCCGGTATGCTGACAGGCGGTGGTATGGTATTCATCTGGAAGCTGCTGCTCAAACCAATTGGCGGAGTATTCGGAATATATGAACTGTTTCCTGCCTTTGTACTGTCCTGCATAGCAATACTTGTGGTATCTTTGTTGACAAAGAAGCCTGATCAATCCATTCAGGATGAATATGAACTGGCAAAGACATTTGAATGTTGATAGCGGCGTATAAAGGGTTATATCCTATCTTAGCTAAAGAAGATAAGAAGCTTGAAACTTTGTTGTAAAAACAGGTTTCAAGCTTCTTGAATTAATAGCTGTTGCGAAGCATATCCGGCTAAAATCTAGGGCTACTCGTTTTGCTCCCTTATATAGTCTATTTTAAAATACTCTTCATCCAGTTTGGTTTCTTTTGATAAGTTCGTCAAATACCTTTTGAAATCATCTCCGGAGCTAATCGGCTTTATTAGACGGAAGTGGGCTGCACAGTTTCTTCCATTCTCTTTTGCGCAATATAAAGCATAGTCACTGATATTTATCATCTGCTCAAGGCTCAAAAGACCAGGATTGGTCATGTACAAAGGGATTTGTGCATATCCGAGCGAGCAGGTTTTGTATATTGTTTTGTCCTCAGCTACATGTAGTGGCGTTTTCCTTACCATTTCGAGGACTCTTTGGCTGAATCTTTCCAAGTATTCCGGCTTTGTATTGTACAGTATGATGAGGAACTCCTCTCCGCCCCAGCGTACCAGGAAATCATCGGCTCTAACGAGCTGTTTCAGGGTTTTGGATATCGCAATCAAAACACTATCGCCGGATGCATGGCCATATGTGTCATTTACCTCTTTAAAATGGTCGAGGTCGAGTAAAAAGACTCCGATAACGTTCTCATTTATCGATATGTTCCTCTGTTCGCCGTCTTCGAGTACTTTCTTCTTATTCTGAATGAACTGTGATATCCTGTCATATATGAATTCAAACGTATACCTGCGATTGTGCAAGTCGGTCAGTGGGTCATGAAATGACAACTCTCTTAATTTTTCATTTGCATCATTCAACTGGATTGTTCTCTCTTTGACCTTCTCCTCCATATTTTCATAAAGCACAGCGTTTTCAATCGAAATGGAGGCCTGAGAGGACAGAAATTTTAATATCTCTAATCTTTCCGAGGTAAATACGCTGTCGGAAAGATTATTCTCCAGGTAAACCAAGCCCTTGAAGCGGTTTTGATAGATGACTGGCATGCATAATAACGACTTAATCCGGTTTTTCATAATATAGGCATTACTCTGATAGTTTACGTCCTTGGAGGCATTGTGAATAACCAAGGGTTCTCTTGTTCTGGCAACGTACTGCACGATTTCCGGGCAAAGGAGCATGCTTTCAGCAAATGGTAGCGATTGCATGACCTGAAACTGGTTGGAATTGACATCCTGTACTGCTTCAATGTAAAACTTGTCATCAGCTTCGTTCCTAAGCAGTAGGCATCCTCGCTGTGCGCCCGCATTCTCTATCATAGTCCGTATTAATGTTGTTAAAAGCTTTTCGATCTTGATTTCACTTGAAATGGCCTGCGTAGACTTCAGGATTGAAGTGACGTCAATTGAATTATGGGTTGTTGTAGAAAAGGTTCCTTCCGTTTCTCTCATAGCTTCATCGGTCATGAAAAAATTAGAATATTCCTTTTCCAGCAGCGCTACCTTCCGATAAGCTCCCCATTGTCTGTAAAGATATCTGGCTTCTCTGATATAAGCTTTTCCGGTGGTTTCATCTTCTCTGTTCAGCCAGAACTTACCGTACAATTCGTTGATTAAAGCCCTAAACTGAATAAAATCACTGTTGCCTATGGAACTCATTGCCTTTCTATAAAGTCCGACGACTGTATCCAGCGATTCATTTTCAGTAATTGCAATTTCTGCAGATGCCAGATAGTACTTATGAGCGAAATTATCAGGACAGTTATCTGCCCAAACCTTCATTTTTTGCTGGATAGCGACCAATGTCTTATTTATTTCCAACTTTTCCTCGGCATTTGCCGTCTTCCATTTGTTTGCTAGTATAAGAGCACGAAACAGGTAATGGTCAGGGACGGGAAAATCGGACAGCCCTGCGAAAATAATCCCCTCCGCCAAGGTGTTCCACTTTTCGGCAGCTACCATATTGCCTGATATAATGCTCTCATAGGTGTTGTATTGATAAAGTCTGCAGAGGAAAGACAGATCTTTTTTGTTTTCAATAGTAGCGATTATTTCCTGATTATCTTTTTCCAATCCAGTTTCGTCATCTTTTTCAGAAACTGTTTGGAACTTTTTGACAAAATAACTGATGATTTTGGTCAGAAGCAGCGGCATGGCGGTTTTGGTTTTTGAAAGAACTACAATGGCATTTTCAGCTTCCTGCTTCAACTCAGTCAGGTTTTTTCCGGTCCACATCCATAAATGAATCTTATGAGACAGAGCATAGGCTGCATGCTGTATATCGCCTGTTTCCAGACCCTTGTGAAAGGCCATGTCATAATATCGGAGGCTCTCCGTATAATGAACCCTCCAGTAGGAACAGAAGGTAAAACCGAAATAAACGGCAGGTTTCAAGGCTTCGGCGTTAAATTTATTGATTAGCGAAAATGCTGCCTCTCCAAGCCTGTAACTGGTTGTATAGTCCATGAGCATTGATGCCTGGACAATTCCGCAGTCTGTAAAGCATTTACATGAAAATGGTGAAGTTCCATATGTGTATGTTATTTCGAACATCATCAGTGATGCCAGAATGTATAGCGGAGGATTTGTTTGAAGAGCGGGAGGGACTACCTGGTAAAGCAGCTGCATCACCATAATTTTATCCGGCGCCTTCATTTCAGGAAGGTTTACAAGTTCCTCGACAGGCGTTTCAGCTAGAAAAGCTTTCATTTTCATAATACCTTCTTGAATTTTCACGCCAATCTCCTGTTCATCTTCGGGCAGAGAGATACCGAACAGCAGAAGGCTTTGACGAATTTCAGCAATTGCTTCAAAGAACCTTCCCTGAAACTCTAGTATCTGGACTTTTATGTTGGAGACGGCACCCTTGTCAATATTAGAGACAGCTAGCTGCAACGCGTGTTCACAAAGCTCTTCCGCCTTCAGTAATTCTCCGGATAATAAGGAACATGTTGCATGTTCTAGTTTTAGGTCGAACAGCTTGCCCGGAAATTTTAACCATTGATCCTCTGATAACAGTAATTCAGCCATGTCAAAATACCCTGTGGCAGCTGCAAAAGCACCCGATTGTTTTGCTTTATTCCCGGCAATTGCGTTAAGGTACGACAAATCCGTACGCTCGGTTTCCTCCTGGATTAAAGCCTTTCCGATATTCAAATGATTTACCAGATCAAATAGCAAATCCGCCCTGTTTGCCTCACGGAAGGTTTTTAAATACTCACGTCCTATTGATAAATGAATTCCGGATTTCTCGGCTTCAGGTATCAGGGACTGTACAGCCTGCCTTATCCGATCATGTGCAAAACAGAAATTGATATCGAGATCCTGCGAGAGCTCTATGCTTTGTTGTACTTTTATTAATCGATAATTGTTGTTCAAAGGAAGAATGATCTCTTTTTCGATAGCAATCCACAGATTCCTTCCGAGCATCTCAATGGATTTATTGCAGATTTGTGAAAGCAGCTTTAAATCAAATTGATTTCCGATACAAGCGGCTATTTTGAGAATGTACAGTGTGTTTGCCGGCAATGATTCAAGTCCCTTTACCAGAAACTCTACCACATTGTCACTGATTTCTTCAATTTCGACCTTTTCAAGATCAAATACCCATTGCCTTCTTTCCGGAAGAAACGTAATAGATCCTTGCAAGTACAATGTGTTCAATAACTTTTCGATAAAAAACGGATTGCCCTTCGTCTTATTTAAAATAAGCTCGGTCAAAGATTCGGTTTCGCCCGGAAGGCAATGAAGTGTATCGGATATCAGATGGTTTACTGCCGCCGGTTCCAATGACTTAAGGGTTATTTGATGGTATGGCGTATCGATTCCCCAAAAATCATTTTTTAGGTCATTAAGAAAATGCAGCAGCGGATGCCCATCCTGCACTTCGTTATCTCTGTAAGCGCCTATTAAATATATATATTTTGCGTTATTTGCCTTCAGGATGTACTTGAGAAATTCCAATGTAGAGGCGTCGCTCCATTGCAGATCATCGAGAAAAATTACCAATGGGTGTTCATACTCTGCGAAAACCCTGATAAACGCCAGAAATACCGATTGAAAGCGATTCTGAGCTTCAAGCGGACTAAGCTCAAACACCTTGGGTTGAGGTCCAATAATCTGCTCCAGTTCCGGGAGTATATCCAAAATGACCTGTCCGTTGCACCCAAGGGCATCCAGAAGGCGTAGTTTCCAAACATCCAGATTACTTTGTGTTTCTGAAAGCAGTTGTTTTATCATTTCTCGTAACGCTAGAATTATGCTGTGATATGGAATGTTGCACTCGATCTGGTTGCACTTGCCGGATATAAAATATCCTTTTTTACCAGCTACAGGCTTGCGGATTTCTTGAATCAATGAAGATTTGCCGATACCTGAGAAACCGCTCACCAGTAAGAGTTCGCACTGACCTTTGGCCGCTTTTTCAAAGCCGTCGACCATAATCTGTATTTCTTCTTCACGCCCATATAATTTGCGTGGTATTTCAAATCTGTCTAAAATATCTCCTTCCCCGGGTATGAACCCTCTTATTTCACTTGGTCTTTCGAGCATCCGGAAGCAGTATTCAAGATCCTTTTTCACTCCCAATGCCGATTGATACCTGTCCTCCGCTGTTTTTGAAATCATTTTCATGACTATTTCAGATAGGGTGGCAGGAATATCCGGGTTTATGTCTTTTGGGGGAATTGGAGCTTTGGCGATATGGCCATATACTATTTCCGATTCGTCCTCCCCTGTGAAAGGCAATTGCCCGGTAAATAACTCATAGAAAGTAACTCCGAGCGAATACAGGTCAGTTCTGTAGTCGATCGGCCTATTTATTCTGCCGGTTTGCTCAGGAGAGATATAATTTATAGTCCCTTCCAACACGTTTAGGTCGATACTCTGAGGCGATTCTCTGATTAACTCGGCTGAAATGCCGAAATCAATGATTTTCACCTGATTGGTCCTGTAATTCCAGATAAAGCTGGTTGGATTTACATCCTTATGAATAATGTTCTGCTGATGTGTTTGAATCAGAGAGTGTGTCATTTGTATTGCAAGTGACAGTTTTACAGCTATCCCGGCGTTAATGGATTGGAGCGTTTTGGCAATCGGTTCTCCTCCGATATCCTCCATAATAATGGCTAGGCTGTTATTGTACTCTACTATGGAATATGCCTTTATTATGCCATCCCCAGACAGTCTGTCCATGATTTCATATTCCCGCGTAAAGGCGGATAATTCTTCGGAAGTTGGGTACTCTCTATTCAGTAGCTTTATAACGACAGGATAGTTGTCTGATACCCGGGTACCACGGTATATTGACGAATTACCGCTTTTGAAAATCTCTTCCTTGATCTTGTATCCAGTTAATCGAAACATATATACCCTCCATATGTAATATCGTTCTGTCGATTTCTGCTTTTAAATAGAGAATTTTGTTATATTATCGAGCATTTCCGGAATTTTTGTACCTCTTTAATATAATTCTATATTCGTTCCGATATTCCTTCTTGATTTCTCAAATATTGCCATAAATGAATATAGCAGTATTTGGCTAATGCAGGTTCGGCTAATGCAAAAAAACGATATGTTGACAACAGCTGTGAATGGGATATAATAAATAGAAACTTATAATTTTATCAGTGCGATGATGGGAATAGTAATCTGTCACAAACCTTGTCAGAGAGAGGACGCCTTGGCTGAAAGCGGACTTGAAGCCGGACAGACGAAGACCACCCCGGAGCACGAGCGTTGATTACGTTACAATCATTATGAGACCAAATTAGGGTGGAACCACGTGAGAATGCTCTCGTCCCTTGTATATATATACAAGCGACGGGAGCTTTTTTTCAGGCGTTATAAGCTGCGGACTGCTGTGTCAGCCTTCGGACGTAAAAATCCTCACATATAAAAATATGCTGCGGTTTTTACGCTTCGGCTTCCTTGCATTTCGTACTTCTGACACCCGAAAACGAAGCAGAGAAAGAAAGAGGAGGAGTTTTATGATTAAGATTACTTTAAAAGATGGAAGCGTAAAGGAATATGACAAGGGTACTACTGTGATGCAGGTAGCTGAGAGCATTAGCGCCGGCCTTGCCAGAGTGGCGCTTGCAGCGGAGATCGACGGTGAGGTAAAGGATCTGTCGACGGTATTGGAGAAGGATTGCAGCCTGAATCTGTTAACCTTTGATAGTGATGGAGGCAGACATGCATTTAGGCATACGGCATCCCATGTAATGGCGCAGGCCGTGAAAAAGCTTTTCCCGAATGCAAAGCTGGCTATAGGTCCGGCTATAGAAAACGGTTTCTATTATGACTTTGAAATGGAAAGGCCATTTACTCCGGAGGATCTCGAGAAAATTGAAGCTGAAATGGGTAAGATCGTAAAAGAGGATATTAAGCTTGAACGTTTCACATTACCTCGAGATGAGGCTATCAAATTTATGCTGGATATGGGTGAGCCCTATAAGGTTGAATTGATTCGCGATTTGCCGGAGGATGCGATTATATCGTTCTATAAGCAGGGTGAATTTACTGATCTGTGTGCGGGACCGCATTTACCGTCTACAGGGAAGGTGAAGGCATACAAACTCACCTCCATTGCCGGGGCATACTGGAGAGGCAATGAAAAGAATAAAATGCTGCAGAGGATCTACGGAACGGCGTTTTTAAAAAAGAGCGATTTAGATGAATATATTTTCAGGATCGAGGAAGCCAAAAAGCGTGATCACAGGAAGCTCGGAAGAGAGCTGGACCTGTTTGACATACTGGATGAAGGCCCCGGATTTCCGTTCTTCATGCCCAAGGGTATGGTTCTGCGTAATGAGCTGGAAAATTTCTGGAGGGAAGAGCACAGGAAACGCGGATATCAGGAAATCAGAACTCCTATGATATTAAACAAAGACCTTTGGCTGCGTTCGGGTCACTGGGATCATTACAAGGACAACATGTATACTGTTGAAATAGACGAAGCGGATTTTTCAATCAAACCAATGAATTGCCCGGGAGGAATGCTTGTATTTAAGCGCAAACTTCATTCTTACAGGGATCTGCCGCAAAGAATGGGCGAGCTTGGGCTGGTTCACAGACATGAGCTTTCAGGAGCATTACACGGGCTGATGAGGGTCAGATGCTTTACACAGGATGACGCTCATATATTCATGACGCCCGAACAGATACAGGATGAAGTACTTGGAGTCATCAATCTAATCGACGATTTCTACAAGATTTTCGGCTTCAAGTACCATGTAGAGCTTTCCACAAGGCCGGAGGATTCAATGGGAAGCGACGAACAGTGGGAAATGGCAACAACAGCACTTAAGGGTGCACTTGATTTTAAAGAGATCAACTATAAGATTAATGAGGGTGACGGCGCATTCTATGGGCCGAAGATTGATTTCCATCTGGAGGATTCTATCGGACGTACCTGGCAGTGCGGAACGATACAGCTGGATATGCAGATGCCTGAGAGATTTGATCTCAACTATATCGGTGCGGATGGTGAGAAGCACAGGCCGGTCATGATACACAGGGTTGTATTTGGGAGTATTGAACGATTTATTGCGATTCTTACAGAGCATTTTGCAGGAGCATTCCCGGTGTGGGTATCGCCGGTGCAGGTAAAAATTCTTGGAATCGTGGAAAAGCACAATCCATATGTGCTTGAAGTCCAGAAGAAGCTTGAAGATCTAGGTGTCAGGGCAGAGGTCGATATTAGGAACGAGAAGATCGGGTTTAAAATCAGGGAAGCCCAGATGGAGAAGATCCCATACATGCTGGTTGTCGGAGACAAGGAGATGGAGAAGGGTGAGGTAGCTGTCAGATCACGCAAGGAAGGCGAGCTGGGAGTGATGGCTCTGGAGGAATTCATCAGTAAGATTACAGAAGAAATCAATACCAAGGCAATATAATGCTCGGGGATGGTTCTTTTGCTTCATTTCATTTATGACAGGAAGGAAAGGGGATTTAACTATGAGTAAAGCAGATCATATCTTTATTGAGATGTGCAGGGACATAATTGATAATGGCTATTCCTCGGAAGGGGAGAAGGTAAGGGCTGTCTGGGAGGACGGTGCACCTGCACATGCTGTTAAGAAATTTTGTGTTGTAAACAGATATGACCTTTCAGAAGAATTTCCCATCATGACTTTGAGAAGGACCAATTTGGAGGGTGCTGTTGACGAACTTCTTTGGATATGGCAAAAAAAATCAAACAACATCCATGACCTGAACAGTAGTATATGGAACAGTTGGGCGGATGATGCAGGCTCCATTGGAAAGGCTTATGGATACCAGCTGCAGGTGAAGCATAAATATGCTGAAGGCGAATTTGACCAAGTGGACCGTGTACTTTATGATTTGAAACACAACCCCTACAGCAGGCGGATCATGACGAACTTGTATGTCCATTCTGATCTGTATGAGATGAATCTGTACCCATGCGCATACAGCATGACATTCAATGTAACCGGGAATAGACTAAACGGGATATTGAACCAGCGTTCACAGGACGTGCTGTTGGCAAACAACTGGAATGTGTGCCAGTATGCTGTTTTGATCCACATGCTGGCTCAGGTCAGCGGGCTGGAGGCAGGAGAATTTGTACATGTTATTGCTGATGCACATATATACGACAGGCATATCCCGTTAGTAGAAGAGCTGATCAGCCGTACTCCTTTTCCAGCTCCAAAGCTTTTGATCAACCCTGACGTGAAGGATTTCTATGATTTTAAAGTAGAGGACTTCACATTAGAGGGTTATCAGAGGGGGCCGCAGATTAAAAATATTCCAGTAGCAGTGTAAGCGGAACGACATCCATATACAAATAGCATTACAGCAGAACGACACTCCCGAATATAGCCGGGGCGTATCCATGTGTTCTAAGGAGTAATAGGAGGTGGCGCTAAATGAAGGCAATTTTGTCAGCGGATTTGAACTGGGGGATCGGGAATAAAGGGAAATTACTGCAGCGTGTGCCGGAGGATATGAAGTTTTTCATGGAGAAAACCACTGGAAAAGTTGTGGTAATGGGTAGAGAAACGCTCGAATCCTTGCCCGGACAGCAGCCTTTGAAGGACAGAATTAATATAGTTTTGAGTAAGAATGGGCAGTTCGGCGGCACAGATCTCATTGTCTGCCGTTCAATTGAGGAGTTGTTTCAAAAGCTTGAGACTTATCCCAAAAACGACGTGTATGTAATAGGCGGTGAATCTGTTTATACTCAGCTTCTTCCGTATTGCTCCGAGGCTTATGTGACACGCTTCGAAAAGGAGTTTGAAGCGGATCGCCACTTCCCGAACCTTGATCAGATGAAGAACTGGGTACTGGTATCAAAAAGCGCCCAGAGCAGTTTTGAAGAAATGAATTTCAGATATACTAAGTATGTTAATATCGAAACTCAGCCAATTGTTCAAAATTAGATTAAATCAGGGTGAGGTAGATATCTTCCTCACCCTGATTTGATTGCTTTTGTTATTGTTCCAGGCTGTTATAGATTTCGTATTCTTCCTGTTTTTCTGCCAGCCATGCTGAGTACTCAGTACTTATTTTTTCATTTTTCAATGTTTCTTCTATTTCTGTCCTATTGTTTTCAAGGCTGGCTTCCTGAGCTTCCTTCCTGCCGGTTAATTTTATAATATGATAACCAAATTCACTTTTCACCGGATCGCTGATCTCATCGATATTCAATGAGAAGGCAGCTGCTTCAAAAGGCTCAACCATATCACCTCTTCCGAAATAGCCCAATTCGCCACCGCTCTGAGCGCTGGAATCTTTTGAATATTCCGCTGCAAGCTCCGCGAAATCCTTTCCTTCATCTAGTTTCTTCTTTACTTCAATAGCAGTTGCCTCGTCATCTACCAGTATATGGCTGGCTTCCACCTGCTCCGACTGAGCAAGAGTATCTTTGTTTTCTTCAAAATATGTTTTAATATCTTCCTCTGTCACTTTAATTCGTGGCTCCAGAAGCTTGAGTGTCTTCAGATACGATATAATATCTTCTTTCAGATCAGCTTCTGTCATACCTGACTGTTGCATCTGCATGTTGAATGTTTCCTGGCCGCCATAAGCATCAACGATACTATCCATTTCTTTTTTAATTTCATCCTCTGAAATACTGGCATTTGCTTTTTTTGTCTCAACCTCAACGATTTTGTCTATGACCAAGCCCTCAAGTGTTTGTGCACCGTATTGCTCAACAAGTGTGTCATACAGCTCGGCCTTTGTGATCTTCTCACCTCCGACGGTTGCAACAGCAGTATTCGCATCGCTGCCTGCAACACCAATATATACGGCAGCTATTGCGATAATAGCGGCGATGATAACCAGCCAAATCAGATTTTTGCTCAAAAATGTTTTCATCATTTTGCTCCCTATAAAAGATTTTGTACTTAGACATTATATAGGTAAAATGTGTCCAAAGTTTGAACAATCCAAAAATAATACTATGTTATTAGACCTGAGCAGGGTAAGATGATCTAAGCTGGGGTAGGGAAGTGCTTTGGTATAGCGGTGGTAAAGATAGAAATTCCACTTGACGCTGACCGCTTTTATAGTTAAAATAGGATTGTTGCAGATAGCCGCAGGAATTTAATAATGGGGGTGTAGCTCACCTGGGAGAGCGCTTGACTGGCAGTCAAGAGGTAAGGGGTTCGATCCCCCTCATCTCCACCAAAATATGGAAGCCTTGGAAACACTATGTTTCAAGGCTTTTTGCATGCACCGGTGAGAGGATAAAGTAGATGAAAAAATTGAATAAAAATTGAATAAAATTATTTTCTACGACCTATGAAAATAATAGTGGACTGCTATGGAACTCTGGAAAAGAGCATTTCTCTATGAAATCAGTTGAATTGAAGATTAATGTTTGATATGTTAAAGCAAGAGATTATGTAATTCTTATTTTTAGTAAAGTATGTCATGAAAATGTTTCCAGCTCCAATGCCATCCTTATCAATCCTGTGAAACCCCCTCCAGGTATTTCGGGCAACAGCGTACATCCTTTCATATCTACCGTCACTACTAAGCACGTTACATCCGCTGATGATAGTATCATATTTGTAAGTTGGTGATGGGTGAAGAAAAATGTGCTCAGATTTTTCCCTTATGGATTCATACAATTCGATTGCTCCAGTTTACATAATAAATGCTCCTTTCTCATAAGAAGTTAAAAATTTTACATATAGTTACCATATGCCACCTGTGATTACCATTGGCTCAGTTCGCCTTAAAATATCTTCATGCTCTACATCTATTTCATAGTCCCACTTTAGAATTCTGAGGGCATTCATTGCAAGAGTATAGGTGCTATCATCCATGTAATGTAATATGTCTGCTAACTGATTAAGGTTGTTTGAACCTTCTTGTATATATAAAGCAAGGCCAAGTATTGTTTCGGAGTTCTTATAACCAAGTGTCCATTCCTTGAATAGGTGAATAGGACCCTTAAATATAAACCAATCACCTGATCTTACAATAGTAAACTTTGATCCAGTATCTCTCTTATACTCTTTTTGGAAAGCAGAAATAAGATAGATAGCAGTAATTCTTTGGCAAGTTTTTGGATTGGAATAATCCATATCATTTCTAAACATATCTGCTTGTTTTAGTAGACTAACAAATTCAGATTTATGCCTTCGTGATATGAATAATCCTGAGGTTTTCTCATTTAGGAACTGCTCAATAATTTCATTAGCTTTTTTGCCGTTTTTTGCAGCGATAGCATCAATTTTGTCCATAACATCTGAATATACATAAATGGAACTCTGACGTTTCCCCCTGTTCAGTTCATAATATTTATCGAGAATATCCAGGATAATGTCGGAATCAATAGAGATGTCATATTCGGATGTAATCTTTAGTTCTTCTCCTTCACCTAAACGGATACGGATATGCTCTCTGTGTATATAAACTGATATTATATTGGTTGACGGTTTGTTTTTCAAAGAGAGTGTGATAATCTCATTCTTGCCAACACCTACTTTGATGACATATTCAACACCTTCCAAACTAAGAGAATTAAATAATTTTACCAAGATTGCTTGTACAGTGGGATTGTAATCTCTGAACTTTTGAGTTTCAAAAAAAGTCTTTATAGAATGAATATTGTTTGACATTGTATATGGCTCCTCTCTTTATGATACGCGTTTGTTTTTGCGGTCATAGGTATGTAAATAGTAATTGTAACATTCTGAACGCTTGCCCTCATGATATTCTTTTATGTCTATTGGTTCAATCAATTTAACCGAAGAAGGCTTCTTTTTTGAACGGGGCATGTTCAATGCACAAATGTAACAGTGCAGAGCATCACTTGCTTCAAAATACCTAGTGATCTCAATATTCTTTCCAGAACCTACATGTCCGCAGGCTATGATAACACGGTAATATCTTTTTTTCATTAAGGCTGATCCCCTTTCAACATGTATTTTGTGATTTCATAGTATCATGCTTTTTCATAGAAGTCAACACAAAATTATAATAAGAAATCATGTTTTTTATTATAAAAGAACATGGATTGAAAATCTTGTTATCATCACTAATTAAAATGTATTATAATGACCTTTAAAAGTGAGGAGAGTTAATGGGAAGAGTTTATACAGATTAATGATTCGGGAAAAGTCATCAGGTCGTCCGATACCAAAACCGACTTGATGACTTTTAACAAAATGACAGTAACTATGGAATACTAACTCAAAACATTTTCCATGCTGTGAATTTTTTCATATGGCTCGTATATTCTTTCTTGACGCAGTTGTTCGGACTCTTTCTGAGTATTGAAAGAAATACTTGCTTTTTGCGCCTTTGCCCTGAGTGCGAGTCTCTGCTCGCTGGACTTAAGTAGCTCTGGAACTTTGGCGTTCTGTTTTCTTGCCTGTTGCCTAATGTCCCGAAGAATCTTTCTCATTACATCGTATGGGAGGTTTTCTTCGCCCCAGGCTATAACCTCGTGGTGAGACATTGAAATAATTTCTTCTCCATCGTTAAAGATGAATCCATCACCCCATGTGGATGAAATTAATTCTCTGTTAGCATAATCCGAACCAGGCCCACCGGAACCCTGTATGAAGTATCTGCCTGATGTTGTTCTGTACAGGTCGATAACTGCCCAACTAATATCGCCTTTCTCTTCCAGAAGTCTTTTGTCATAATGCCAAATGAGACTAGCTTCTTTGATGTTGTAGTATTTGCTTTCAATAATTCTACTCATGATATATTTATCTCCCTTCTTGTGCTGAATATCGATTTATAAATTCTGTAACACTTATGTTTTCTCTTTTTGCAAGAGTCGCGATATGTTTCTGTAGCGGAATTTCCTCTGCGCACACTTGCCGAGCCCTTTCACGACTTGTTACTTTCATATGCTCGGCAAGTTGTTGGAATGTAAGCATTTTCGTTAAGCGGTATATGGCAATACAATTGCTGGGATGCTCTGTCTTAGAGGGGTATGGAGCTCTTTTGCGAAAATCAGGGTAGTCATTACGTATTAGTTCATCCGCACTAACTCCGAGAGCAGACGATACCTTGCGGTAATTAGCAGAGCATATTCTGCCCGGATTAATTGCCTGTTCCATTGTTCTGAGTGTGGGGATACTGATGCCGGTTATCTGTGATAGATTTTCTCGTGACATTTGTGAGATGCGATGAAATTTTACGCCATTCATATTTTTTCACCTATTTCTTTCTTCTTAGTAACCCTGTAGCTTACAGGTTTGAAATCGTATTCGGAGAGTAGTTCTTCTGCTGATATGATGTGTCTGTTGCATTTTTCGGGATTGTCTATGTAAAAGACGCGGTGAACTTCATATCGGTTGCCTCCCCTGAGGCAGTCTTTGGCTTTTTCGAGTTCATCGGCAGTGAAATAAAACACTTCGTCTAACTCTCCAGTCGTGCTTTTTACCTCAATTACAAGAGGAATGCCATTCTGTAGGAAGCTTAGGATGTCGAAATGTGCGGACTCATCATCGGCGAAATTCGGATTGACAGAGTTTTCGAGACCTGTCCCAGCAAGCTTTTTAACTTCCTGCTGGTAAACCCATTCCTCACCTTTTCGGCCTGTTTCGGCGTCTTTTTCAAGACGTTGACTAATACGTTCTGGCATGCTGCGACTAATAATTGGAGGTGCGGTAAAGGTGTGGAGAGTAGCTGATAAATTGTCGTCCAGAAGTACTGACAACGGAAGACCGAAATACTTCGATAAAGTAATATATTTTCCCATGCGGACATTACGTCCTCTTTCAATACGGACAAGGTCATTTTGACTCAACCCGGTTAACATAGATAATTTTTTCTTAGTCCAACCTTGGCGGACGCGAAGGTAATAGAGTACAGATACAACATTATTCATAATTATTTTATCTCCTTTACATATGCTTTGGTATTCACTACCGATTTATTTCCTGCTACTGTGGTTGATGAGGCACGTGGCCTATAGGAGCGATTTGCGTGATACCGCTCCGCTTTTCTGGTCTCACCGAGCACATGCGAGAGCTTATCCAATAATCCCTTATTCTGCGTCATAAAATCTGCAAGCGGTGCTAATTCCTCAACGCAGTCTTTGGCTGCACGACGCTCAAGCAGGCATCGCCGAAGTTGTGTCCCGATTTTGCAACGTGTCCGGTATCCGTTCTTATCAAGTTCAAGAGCATGATTTAGGTCAGTCAGTTTTTTCTCCGCTTCGAGCAACAAGTTGTTATAATGCTGGTAATCCTGTGTGTTGGAGCGGAGAAAACTGATAAACTCAGCTAACTGTTCAGAGGTTTTACTCATCATGATTATTACCTCCAGTTCCAAGTGTGTCGACCGCCTGTGCAAGTGTTTCTATAGATGTATGAAGATATACATCTGTTGTGCTGATGCTTGAGTGTCCGGCCAAACGCGCGATTGTTTCCATCGGAACGCCCCGTGCTTGCAATCTTGTGACATAGGTGTGACGGCAACAATGCGGCGTAAGCTTACGCACGGGTATATCTTTTATTGCCTTAGTAAAGTGATATCGAAAATGTTCAATGCAACAGGGCTCACCGATATGGTGAGACTGCCACAAAAACAACTTGCCACCATGCTCGCGTAGATAAACAGCGAGATGTCGGTAATCCACTGGTATTGGTATGTCGCGACGGCTCTTTTTGCTCTTTGGAGGCCCCAATTTAGGCTTGCCATCAACCATTTTAACGGCCTTATTGATATGGATGATGGAACCGTCAGATGTGATATCTTTGGCGCACAGCGCTAAAAGCTCCTGAATACGCATGCCTGTTATGAGAAGTAAGCGTATGCTATTGCCGATAAAATTATTGGGAAGTTCACGAAATAGAATATCAATCTCCGTTTCGCTAAAAGAATCCTTTTTACTAACTTCTATCTCATTTCTAAATAAATCAATGCGAATAATCTTTGCAGCACGTGCAGGGTTACGTGTGACGAAATTGTTCTGCTCAGCAGCATCAAAAATTTGGATCAGCATCGAACGACACTTATTGATTTTTGAATGTGAGCAGCCTTGATCCAGGAGACTATTAAAATAGCTGTTAATCTCCATTGGTAGAATATCAGAGATTAACTTATTTCCAAAAGCAGCTTTGAGTAATTTCAAAGTAAACAAATATCCAGAATATGTAGACGCCGCAACTTGGGTCCTGTAATCCACGTACCATCGATCCGCCCACTCTGAAAAGGTTGGTTTAGGAGGTGATTCGTCTTTCTGCTTCTTTTTTTCATGATACTCGCGAATCATTTGTAAAACCTCTGTTTTTGTCGGTGCTGTAAAGGAGACAATTTTGCGTTTGCCGTTTTCATAACCGTCCATGAGTTGGCCGTTCCAATTACCACTTTTAACTTTTTTGAGGTTGCCCTCTCCACGTGTTCTCTTTTTAGACATAGCACCTACCTCACATAACCGCTGCCATGTAGGAGCGGAGCTGCGGCGAGATGCTAGTTTTCATTTCGACCCAGGAATAGAATGCCTCGCTGGGTATTCGTACGCTGCCGCCGACACGACATACAGGGAAGTCTTTGCGGTGTGTAAGGTCATACGCTGCTGACTGGCTGATATTCAAGTACTCCTGAATATCTCGAATGGTTAGAAATTGCTGTGTTGTTTTCATTATCTAATATCCTCCGTTTTTTGTATTTGAAAACGAAAATACCGTGCAGGTATGACACTACACGGTACCGGAGTTTTATTCGGTCTATCGAACTTGTGTGTCTGCGTGAAAGCTTTGTTCCCTCTTGCTTGTGAACAAGAAAGAAGTTATACTTATTTCACGGTGTGGACGCAAGTCCGTTGTGTAGGTGCTAATACCACCTGTGCAGGCAAGAGGGGGTTGCCGCCTCCTCTTGCTGCCGTTATTTTGTTTTCTGTACTTACTATACCACATAAATATCTATATGTCAAGAGAAAATATCTAAATAAGCAAATATTATATTCTTATAGATAGAATACTACTGTTGACGCTTATATTTCCATATGATATATTAGTCTAGGGGTGCACAATATGGCTTGGTCTTACAGTCCATTATGGAAACTACTAATTGACCGGAATATGAAAAAGACAGATTTATTATCTGTGGCAGGCATTTATTCACAGACGCTCGCTAATATGGGAAAAAATAAACCCGTTTCTATGGATGTGCTGGGGAAAATCTGTTTAGCTTTAAATTGTCGCATTGAAGATATTCTGGAATTTATCCCTGAGGATAAAGCTAGAAATTAACATATTATCAAGATAGAGCCTGATAGTTTTATAGTTAATCAGGCTCTATGGTTATTCTGGTATGTTTATTCTTCTCAACAACCTTCTTAGTTGAGCAGGTCACTTCTTGCAGGCCAGTTATTTCTACACGACCGCCTGGTTTTACCAGTAGTTTTGCCTTGAAAGACGTTAGTTTATCTGGGGCTTCTGGCATTATGGTATATTCAATCTTACCATCTGGAGTGATTTCCTTTATGAATTCTTCATCAGTTGCCGATTCAGGCTTCTCAATGAAACGAGTATCTCTTTTTAAAGCATTATATAAATATGTTTGTCCTTCGGGACAAGTGAAGCTTCGATAACTTTCTGCGGTCGTATCATTCATTGTCTTTTGTAGTAGAAATCTTACTGCTGCCGGGTCGGTAGAAAGGCCACAATGGTGCTCCAACCTATATTTAATATTACGTAAAAGAAGGCGGATGCCAGCACCGTATACTTTGCTAGAAACCGTTATCAGATTATTCTGATCAATTCCAGCTTGAATAAGTGCTGTACGACATAGATTTGTTAAAACCTTATGATCAAGTGGCTTTTCAGGGTTATTTTTCGTTGAAACAATAGGCATTTCTCGTAACTGCTCGTCAGTATATAAATTTTGTAATAAGCGATAACGTTTCGTGAGTACATCCGCGGCAAAAGGTGTAAGCGGTCTCGTATAATCGTGAGTAGCACTAGCAATGTCATCTTTTTGAATAGTAATAGCTACATAATCCACAGCCGAGTTATAAATGACTTCCTTCCATATATGTTTACATGCGATTTTCGAAGGAAGGCCACACTCATTAACGAGTAACAAACCCATGTTTTCACCGTTACTTATGTTGCTGGTAATATTTTGCTTCAAATTACGTTCGATTTCAGTTGGTAAGCAAGTTAGCTCAGATGACTTTCGAATGGCTTCTTTGGGGTCTATAGTGCGTTTATATGTAACTGTATTTTCAAAATATATGTCTAGTGGATTTTCAACATCGTAAACGTGCTTTTTTCGGCAGAAATCCCAAAAACACTTGGCCGTGCGCAAATCCTGTATTGCGCTTTTGGAATGTTTTCTTGCATAAGCCTTTAACATTGCTTGCGTTTCGTAACCCATTGAAACAGAGCTGACAAATGCTGCTACACGCCTTATCGAACAACGCTTGGAACTGATGGTTTTATAACTATATTCTCCATACTCCTTACTCAGAAACTCTTCTAGGTAGAGCGTCGCAGCTGCTGTAGCTGTGTATTTTGCAACTACGCCCATTTCCTTCTGTACAATATGAATCGTCGGTTCAAATTTGGCAAAAAGCGATAAAGCACTTCTATCAATATGTGCTTTAATTTCGTCGTCTTTGCTAGTGTTTACGTAAAGCTCAATTGTCGCATTGAATCCTTCATACTGTCCGAGTCTTTCTAAGACCTTTGAATTTTTATTCTTCAAGTCATCGATCTTATTTTTACGGTTTATGCCCTTTGATTGAAGTATCTGACCGTTGGCAGGTGAAATTATGCTTATTTGACCACGGAATAGAAATGGTGCTCCAGTAGTCTGCGAATTTAAGTAAAATTTCATCAGTATTCCATTAATATAATAGATACCATGGATTCGAATTTTCCCGTCATCGCGGACATCTTTTTCGTAAATGCTACATTTGTTCTTAAAGCCGTTTGATGTAAAATTATAGTTTGTCATGTTATTTTTCCTCCAGTTTCTTTAAATCAATATTGTTTGCTTTATCTATCCAATGTACATAGGTTTCTACCGCCATAATGTCTCCTATAAGCGGACGTGTCTGGCGTGACTCAGGTCTATCTATAATGCTAAAGCGGGTTATACTAATACCAGTACTACCGGGAGAAATTATTATTTTGGGTGCAATTCCCGGCTCAATACAACTTGCTGTAATTTCTAACAAAACCTCTTTTTCCTTCGCTTCAAATACGAATGCTTGACTAGGTAGAAAGTCAACCCTTTTACCTGGATTAAGTTCGATCGGACTAAAAGCCGGATTACGGCTGTGATCGGGATCAAACACATATCGTTCCAAAGCATATGCCATAGCTGCCTGGCTCTCGGGAGTTTGGTAGTCAACTTTCTGACCTTTCTTTATCGCATGCCCTATGAGATAATCCACCTGGTCAGACTTAAGTCCGCACACGTTACATGCGCGAGTTGCCCAGTCACGCCTTAATATATAGGCTGAGACATCATTGACTTTCTCGTTGTCAACAATATCCGGTTCTTCATGCATAAGATTGTATATTGCTGCAAAGTATCTGTCATTGCAACCAATAAGCAATAGAAGCTTTCTTACAAAGGCAGAGATATCATGAGACCGGGTTAATACTGATGGATCTCCTTCTATATATGTAATTGGAAGTGTCTTTATATAATCATCTGAATATCCAAGACTTATTAGGTAGTTATATCTTTCAGCGAGAAGGTCGGTCATTATTTGAGGCAATATTACCCACCTGTATGCATTATCTGTTTTCAATAGATTCGTTGCCTTACGATCTTTTTCCTGATACTCAACAAAATATTTCGCATACGTATTATATTTTTTTATCTTCCCGAAATAGACCGCCGCAGATTCAGCAGTACGTAAATTAGTAAAAAGCATCATAGCCGCAGCCAAAGCAAGCCCGCCAAACGTAGTCGCTATTAGCCGAAAGAAGAGCCGAGCTAACATGATGCGCATATGGTTGGGCAAGGCTTTTGGCTGTTCGGTCTGTATTTTTTTGCGTTTATTGTTCATACAGAGGTCAATATCCAGCAGATTGAAAGTTTGACTAGCATCACGCAAAACCTGATACATACGGTCTATACGGTACATTCTGCCGCTAAGATTGTATGCAACGTTGTTATGGATTCCATAGCTTTTACTGTGAGCCTTAGCCCGAGTGATAAGTTCTTCATGTAAACTGCGGATATCTTCTCTGCTGATGTCTAGCCCCAAATTGTCAAGGAGGGGGAGTACCTGTTTTTCAAAGTATGAGATACTTTTGTTAAAGGTATCGTCATTCCAAGAATCTTGATGAAATATACTCTTGTCATCAATGGTTGCAAAAGCAGCTGTATAAATTCCAGCTTCAGAATGTACTGTGTTTTGCTGCGTAGGAGCAGTTAATTTCTCAAATTTCACCTCGATTTTACGTATAAGCATTCGCTCAAAATCTGGTACCTGCTTCTCATTCAACGGGAGTGGCAAGCGAAGTTTTGCTTTACAACCAGGGATTTCTATCCTGGTTTTGACATCGATGCCTTTAGCGTAAAGAAGCGTGCCGCTTTTTCTTGCGTATATTCGAACGACAAGGTCTCTGTTAGCTGTCTTGAACTCTTTTATGCTTTGCTTTGGCATATTGGATTCAACTCCTTTCAATGTTTGGGGGTGCCTTTATACTTTTATTATGTTAAGAAAATCGTATTTTGTTAAATAAACGAGTTTTTCTGCCTTGAAAGTTCCTGATTTGTTTGTCACAGAAAACCCGATTATCAACAACAATTTTTGCAGCCCCTTATATTTGTATTATGTATAGAAAAAGTGAATTTGTTAAATAGAACGAGAATTTTGTAAATTGATATCAAACTATGGTATAATATTCTAAAAATAATGACATAAAAAAGTAAATACTGAGCAAAAGAAGCTATTGCATCAAATGCATCAATCTATTCATACTAATTCATATTTGTTCGATCATTGTAATTCGTCAGCCAATATGTTGTAATAAAAGGTGTGTGTTGAGGGCAACACTGGAAGGAAAAGCATATGAGTACGGTAATGAATTTTATGGTTATTCATGGGTAAAGACCGAATTAAAAGCGCGTATTTGCAATAAAAAAATTTGCGGAAAACGCAGATTAAAAGCAGTCCTAATACTTGACAGATAAAAAGAGATAATTGTGATAAAGTAAGAAAATATTTATGGAAGCAATATGAAAGGATGTAAGCCATGAATACTATTTTTGAGATGCTAAAGCCAAGAGAAAATGTATTTTCTGATACTGCCAGGGAGGATGTGCTGAACCTCACCGATCTTGCAGAAAACAGGATCGATGCGAATAAATTCTTCGGAGAAAACTTCCAAACCCAAGGGATGACAGTGTTATTTGACACTGCATTTGCTCGCTTTAAAGGTGAATCTGACACCGGGGTCATTAAGTTAACACAGGCAATGGGCGGCGGTAAAACTCATAGCATGTTAGCACTTGCTCTGTTGGCTCAGAATCCTGAGATAAGAGAAAATCTCCTCGGACCTACATATGCAGGAATTGGTGATATCCGAGTCGTTTCATTCTCTGGTAGAGAAAATGCTGATTTCGGGATTTGGGGTAGCATCGCAGAACAACTCGGTAAGAAAGAGTTCTTCAAGGACTATTATTCCCCTCTTAAGGCACCCGGTGAAAAGTCATGGGTTGAACTGCTCAAGGGGCAAAAGACTCTCATCTTGCTGGATGAGCTTCCTCCATATTTGGAAAATGCCAAGTCAATTATGGTTGGCAACTCTGACCTAAGTAAAGTCACCATGACAGCGCTCTCAAACCTTTTCACAGCATTGGGTAAGGAACAGTTAGCGAATGTATGCCTGGTTTTCTCTGACCTTAAAGCGGCATATGAGTCAGGCAGCGAATTATTGCAGTCAAGCTTCCGTGAACTTGAAGCTGAAGCGAACCGAATAGCAATCGAAGTAACGCCTGTGGCTCTTAACAGCGATGAGATATACCACATTTTGCAGAAACGTCTGTTTGAAGATGTCAGCGGCTTTGAATACTCATTAAATATCAATGATGTTGCCATCGCTTACAAAACAAGCGTCGAAAAAAGCAAGAAACTCGGTTTCACAAACTACACTCCAGAAACGGTTTTTAAAGGCATCAAGGACTCCTATCCATTCCATCCGTCCATCAAAGATCTTTATGCCCGTTTCAAGGAAAACCAAAATTTCCAACAAACACGAGGCCTGATTAAATTAATGCGCCAAATTGTCCGTCAATTCTATGAAAGCGGCATGGCTAAAGAGAGCTATTTGATCAACGTTTTTGACTTTAATTTGAATGAACAAAAAATGCTGAGTCATATCCGCCAGATCAAGCCCTCCCTGGAAGAAGCAATCAATCATGATATTGCACAGGATGGCAAGTCCATTGCTGAAGTGATCGATATAGAAAAGCCTGAGAACAAAGGTGTTACACAGGATATTGCAAAGCTCCTCCTTGTGTCTTCCTTATCTACAGCAAATCATGGACTACTCGGCCTCACCGAATCAGAAATATTCGGTTATTTGAGTGCGCCCAATACAGATATTAACGAGATCAAGTCCAGCCTGGAAGAATTGAAGACTCTTTGCTGGTATATGAAACAAGACAATCGTGGCAGGCTGTATTTCCAAAACACAAAGAATATGGTTGCCGAGATGAATACCCTTGTTGACAGCTATACAAATGAGAATGCTAAAAAGGAACTTAAGCGAATACTGGAACAGAACTTCAGTCCCAAGCTAAAAGTCTGCTATGAAATGCTGTATGTGCTCCCTGCAATCGATGAAATCGATCCTGATCAGAATAAGATTTCTCTGGTCATTTATGAGCCATATCCCGGCAGTGAGTTGCATCCTGAGCTGAAGAAGTTCCATGACAATATTTCACTGAAGAATAGAGTCATGTTTCTTTCTGGACAGCGCAACATGATGGAAAAGCTTTATGGGAATTCAAAGAAACTCAAAGCAATCCAGCAAATCGTTGACAACATGGCAAACGAAGGTGTTCCTGCATCTGATCAGCAATATAAAGAAGCTGAAGCACAACTGGATAAAGCCATTCAAGCCCTATTCTCAACGATCAGGGAGACGTTTGTTGCGCTCTATTATCCAACCAAGAATGGAATAGAACTAGCAGAATTCAAACTTGAATTCAAAGAAAATAAGTTTAACGGTGAAGAACAGATCATAAGCTGCTTGACCGATAGTTCAAAATACGAGGCATTCTCAAAGGATGACCAGTTCTTGGAGAACCTCCGTAAGAAATGCGAAGCGCGTCTATTTACAATCAAAGAGCTACCCTTCTCCCAAATAAAAGAGAGAGCTGCAACGACAGTGGCTTGGCAATGGTATCATCCGGACCAGCTTGAAAGCCTGAGGTTGGATTGCATCAAAAAAGATAAGTGGAGAGAAATCAACGGTTATCTCGTAAAGGGGCCGTTTGAGAAGGACCCGACTTCTGTTGTTGTAGAGCAGACTTCATATGATGAAAAGACACAGGAATTCACCTTGAAAATCCGAGGTATCGGCGGCAAGGTCTATTACGACATCGGCAGTGATCCTACATCCGCATCCAAAGAAGTAATGGACCAGGTTTTAGTGACCGCAGAACCAGCCATTCGTATCGTCTGTATTGATCCAACTGGAGAAAGAAAAACCGGTGATGTCGTTGAGTTCACAGGTAGTGTTCCAATCAAATACGGACAAAGAAATACACCGAATGGCGATGTAATGACGCTGGTCACCAATCCAAAGTATATAGTCAAATATACAACTGACGGTAGCGAACCTAAAGAAAACGGTGGCATTTATAACGATGAATTTGTCCTTCCTCAAGACAGCAAATATGTAAGAGTAGCTGTTTATTACAAGGATAGATTGCTTGAGGAAAAGAGTATCTACGTCACAAAAGGCGGCGGTACCAAACCTGCTAAAACGATTGATAAGAGCAAGGCGCTCGCCTACCGCTATCATAATAAAAAACAAATGGGAGATACTGAAGCGAGCTATAAAGAGCTGGCTCTTCTCTCGAAACTTGATGGGGTCCTCATTAAGGGGGCTACAGCAGAAATTTATAATAAAACAAATACGGATCACTATATTGAGTTCAATGCAAGTGTTCCATATTGGGCAGGAGATCTTCAGTCGCTGATAGATCTTGTTCGAGATACCAGCTTTAAGGAAACCGAAGTAATTGTCGACTTTGGCTATAAAGAGTTGATGTTCTTGACCGGTGAGTTATTCACACAATGGCTTGATATGAACAAATTTGATCTGAACAATCTTATAAAGAGTGGGGAAATCATACAATGAGCAACACTTATTATGGATTTGGCTATGATCCAAAGGAAAGCGAGAATCACTTCTATGTGGTTGTTCCTAAAGAAGCAACTGCAGAAGTTGAGATTTACGAGCGCTTTCATTGGGATATAGACGAACAAAAAATAACAAGTAAGGACATCCTTAAACTTCGGATGTCACGATATAAATGGTCTAAGCTGTCAAACGACGTTGCAGCTGAGTTCAACGCAAGGCTGAAGGCTGACAAAAAGCCAACTGGCAGATTTATAGTTGGAGAAACACCTGTAGAAAAGTTATTTGGTAAAGAGTTAATGGTCTTGCTTTGGGGTGTTGAAAACAATGATCCGGCTGGAATCCCAACGGCTATACGAAACTGGAAGGGGCTACAGCCTGAAGAACGATGGTGGCTATACACTATGACAAACGCAAGCACCGGAAAAATTAATGATAAACGCGGATGGCGCATGGCTCTACGCTACGCACTATGCGAAAATCCGGTAGATGAATCAAATCAGATCTCATTATTTACTGATTTGATGGGAGGAGAATAAAATTGGACAATCAGATGTCATTTATAGAAAAACAATTCCCTGTAAGCAAAGTAAGCAAGGAAAGTTATAAAGAAAGAAAAGCTGGCGCTGGTCAAACATTGACCGGCCTTGGTAAGTGGTGGGGACGAAAGCCTCTTATCCTTGTACGTGCTGCTATTTTGGGATGTCTTATGCCCTGCAGCAATAATCCTAAGGCTGATATGGATATTTTTCTTAAGATCCTGTCGATGGATGATGTTGGACTATTAGATCGAAAACATAAATCGATGACTGCAAAAGAGCTCTATTTGATTGCACAGGGCAGTAAACATTTTAGACAATATCTAAATGACTGGTTTGAAGTAGATGGGGCAAAAGTCAAAATGCGTAGTGGACAAGACAAAAGTGACATTGAAGCACGATTATTCAAAACGCTTGGTTATGATGATAAACTAAAGTATTGCGTACGGCCGGAGCAACTGGAGGACATCAGAGAGCAGTCATGGGCCGAGATAAACCATCACCTCGGAACTGCGGCGCACAGCCTCCTAGAGCTGGTCAATCAGATTTCTATGAAACGTTATGGCCACAACGTCACGGTTGGCGATTGCTTTTGCGGCGGCGGCTCTATCCCCTTTGAAGCAGCGCGCATGGGCTGCGACGTTTATGCAAGCGACCTGAACCCAATCGCAGGTTTGCTGACCTGGGCTGGCATTCATATCAGTGGGGCAAGCAAAGAAGAACTGGCAGAAATCCGCTCATTTCAAAAAAAGGTGTATGACGCCGTTGACAAGGAAATTCGTGAACTCGGAATAGAGGAAAATGAGAAGGGAGACCGGGCCGTAACCTATCTTTACTGTGTGGAGACCTGCTGCCCTGAATGCGGAAAACGCATTCCTATGGCACCTTCTTGGGTAATTGGCATAGGCACAAAGACGGTGGCCAAACTGGTTCCCGATGGAGATGGTTATCGATTCGAAGTGAAGATGAACGCCTCACCGGCGGAGATGGCTGATGCTGCAAACGGGACAGTAACAGGCGACGGTCTTGTTTGCCCAAACTGTGGCAAAAGCACACCGATCTCTGTTTTGCGCCGGGATAAAACAGACAAAAACGGCAATACAATTTTTGGTCTGAGGCAATGGGAGCAAAACGAATTTGAACCCAGGCTGGATGATATCTATCAGGAACGGCTTTATGCGATTCGCTATGAAAAAAGCGACGGTACGAGATATTACCGCGCGCCGCATGAACGTGACCTGCAGAATGAAAAAGCCGTTCATGACATCGTTGCAGGGCACTTTACTGAGTGGCAGGAAAAAGGCCTAGTTCCATCAATGGCGATTGAATCTGGGTATAACACAGATCAACTTATCAGAGAACGTGGATGGAGATATTGGCACCAGCTCTTTAATGTTAGGCAAATATATATATATGCTACATTAATTAGACAGGCCATTTATTTGGCCGAGAACAATCAGCAGTATGTTACTTTACTCCTTGCACTGAACAAGTCTTCTGATTTTAATAGTAAACTTTGCCGTTGGGCAAATGACGAGCGAAACCCTAACAATTGTACATTTTACAATCAGGCGCTCAATACAATTTTTAATCCTGCCGGACGTTCATTTCCATATTTGGAAGGTCTTATAAATTTTGACATTAAGCGCTATCCTATAATGTCAAAAAATGATGTACACATATGTGACGCTAGAGACGTTGATATATCTAATGATTTTTGGATCACAGACCCGCCATATGCTGATGCCGTCAATTATCACGAGCTTTCTGAGTTTTTCCTCTCATGGGATAAATCACTGCTACATAAGGCATTCCCTGACTGGTACACAGATAGTAAGCGAATCCTTGCCGTGCGCGGTGACGAGCATTTCAGCCAGACCATGATCGAAATCTACTCCAACCTTACGAAACATATGCCAGATAACGGTATGCAGGTGGTTATGTTCACCCACAGCAACCCGGCTGTTTGGGCACAGCTTGCCTTAATCATGTGGAAATCAGGTCTTCGTGTTACTGCTGCTTGGAATATTGCAACTGAAACTGAAAGTGGTGGTTTAAAAGATGGGAACTATGTAAAGGGAACCGTGCTTCTGGTACTTCGAAAGCAGACCGGCGATGACATGGCTTTCTTAGATGAAATAAATGCTGACATTCGAGCCGAAGTTAGAAGACAAATTGCTAGCATGTTGGAACTTGAAAACAAAGAAGAACCTAATTTTTCTGATCCAGATTTTGTACTAGCAGCCTATGCAGCTTCCCTCAAAGTTTTGACATCATACAAAACTATTGAAGACCTTGATCTTGATTATGAGCTAAACTTGGCAATAAATAACCCTACCCAAAGTAGCGTTGTTAGAATTATCGAGGCAGCTAAGAAAATAGCTTATGATTGCGTCATTCCTTTGGATTTCGAAAGTTATCTGTGGAAAGACCTTACAAATGCCGAGAAACTTTACATTAAAGGCCTTGAAAGCGAAAAACATGGTAACTACCAGATTAGTACTTACCAAGAGTTTGCACGAGGCTTCAATATTGGTGGGTACGGTCAAATGATGGCTAGCGAAAAAGCCAATACAGCACGGCTTAAGACTCCGGTTGAGATGGCAGGAAGAACTATCAATGAAGTCCCTGACTTTGAAAACTCCCTGCTTCGAACGATATTTATGGGAATTTATACGGGAATCAAAGAAGATGAAAATCCATCAAAAGCACTCGGATATATAAAAAATGAGTTGCCGAATTATTGGGATAAACGTGACATGATCAAACAGTTGCTGAATTTCATCAAGGATACTAAGGACATTGATAATATGACTCCGCACTGGGAGCAAAGCGCAACAATGGCTGATTTGTTGCATTCACTTGTTACCAACGACAGCATTTAAAGGGGGAATAGTCTATGAATCGCTATTCTTCAAGGAGACATAAACTAGACAAACAATTTTTGATTGAAAAACTGAATAATGCAGTATCTTACGACAGGATCGCCGGTTATTTTTGCTCCTCCATTCTTGAAGTTGCTGGAGAAAGCATTGAAAATGTGGTAGGTAAAGTCCGGGTTATTTGTAATTCCGGACTCTTGCCGGAAGATATTGCAGTAGCTAATTATGCTCAAAAAATGAAACAAGAATGGTGTGAGTTCTCTCCAGAAGAAAAATACATCTCTCCTGAAAGCAGCAGCCGTTTGTCTTCACTCTATCGCTTGCTTATCAATGGAAAGCTTGAAATCAGGGTTATTCCTGACCAAGTCTTTGGACTCATGCACGGAAAGGCTGGAGTAATCACATATAAGGATGGGTCTAAAACCTCTTTTCTCGGGAGCATCAATGAAACCAAAAGCGCCTACACACTAAATTATGAGATGCTGTGGGAAGATGATTCAGAGGAATCGGTCAAATGGGTTCAAGATGAATTTGATTTTTTTTGGAATAGCCAATACGCTGTGAACCTGGCCGATTTTATTATCAACGACCTCAACAGAATTTCAAAGCGTATCGTCATCGGTCTGAAAGACTGGAGAGAAAATTCCGATGAAGTGGTCCCTTCAGCTGCAGTTGAAGAACCGGTTTATCGAAAAGAATTTGGTCTTTGGGAACATCAAAAATACTTTGTCGAGCTTGCTTTCAGAGAACACAAAAAGGATGGCGGTGCTCGGTATCTTCTGGCTGACCAAGTTGGGCTGGGAAAGACTCTGCAGCTTGCAATGTCTGCAAAATTAATGGCTCTCTATGGTGATAAGCCAGTTTTGATTATTGTGCCCAAAACGCTTGTATGGCAGTGGCAGGACGAAATGAAGACACTGTTAGATATGCCAAGTGCTGTTTGGACCGGTTCAGGTTGGCAAGATGAAAATGGTTATTTCTATCAAGCTGATAGTGTAAGATCCATACTTAAATGCCCAAGACGAGTAGGTATCATCTCACAAGGCCTTGTGTCAAGAAAAACAGAAGCGGCTGACTTGCTTACTCAGAAAGATTTTGAATGTGTCATTCTCGATGAAGCGCACCGGGCACGACGTCGAAATCCAACCAAAGATCCTAACAAGCATAAGGCAGATCCAAATTACTTATTGCAGTTCTTGAATAACATCACTTTTAGAACCAGGAGTCTGCTCTTGGCAACAGCTACTCCTGTGCAGATTAATCCTATTGAAGCCTTTGATCTAATAAATGCATTAAGTCTTCCTACTTTCAAGGTTATGGGTGACATGTACAGCGAATGGCACAAGAAGCCTCAGCTGATGCTTGATATGGTTTGCGGGAAAGAGCCTTATCCAGAGAGCGAAATCACAATGTGGGATATCATTCGAAATCCCCTCCCTACTAAAACTCCATCAGCTCAAGATAGAGTAAATCGCATTCGGGACAGGCTTGATATTTCCGATAAAACTTATGTCTTGCCTGCTGATTATTACGCTTCTCTTTCGGGCTCGAAGAAAGATAGCATCAGGACGTTATACACTACAGATGAGTTCATAGCAAATTACAATCCATATATTCGCCATATTGTGAGACGAACGAGGGACTTTTTAGAAACTACAACGAATCCGGCTACTGGTGAAAAATATCTCAAAAGAATTGAAGTCAAGCTATATGGGGAGGGTGAAGATGGGGCAATACCTCTAGAGGGATATTTGAGGCAAGCGTACTCAAAGGCTCAGGAATTCTGTACGTTGCTTTCATCCCGCGTCAAGGCGGGCGGCTTTATGTCTACTCTGATATTGAAACGTATTGGGAGCACAATTATCGCCGGTGATAATACAGCGAAGAAAATGCTCGCCTGGACAGAGGCTGGAAAAGAGATATTGCAGGATGAATTTGATGTAATTTTTGAGGAAGACGATGATTTTGAAGAAAGTGTTAGTGAGGTAAAGAATCTAACGGATGCGGAAACCGAATGTCTTCGCGAACTCGTGAAAATGCTGTCTCTTAATCATGATAATGATCCTAAGTATATCAAGGTCCTCGATATTATAAGCAATGGTACTGATGGAAGTGAAAAGCCCTGGAAAGATAGCGGCTGTATCATATTCTCGCAATACTACGACAGTGCGTACTTCGTGGCTGAAAAGCTTTCAAAAGATTTATCCGATGACGTGATAGGTCTTTATGCTGGCGGAGATAAATCCGGTTATTTTCTCAATGGATCTTTTCATAAAGACTCCAAGGACAGCATCAAGGCCAAAGTAAAAAACCATGAAATAAAGATCCTCGTCGGGACTGATGCGGCGAGCGAAGGCCTTAACCTTCAGACGCTTAGTACACTGATTAATCTTGACTTACCTTGGAATCCGACAAGACTAGAGCAGCGAAAAGGTCGTATTCAGCGTATTGGCCAAGTTGCCCCGAAGGTCAAGATTTTCAACATGCGGTATAAAGACTCTGTTGAAGATAAGGTTCATGCTGTTCTGTCAGACAGACTAAAAAACATAAAGGATATGTTTGGGCAAATTCCAGATACACTGGAGGATGTTTGGATTGACGTTGCATTGAATAACATTGAAGAGGCTAAAAATCGTATTGATATAGTTCCTAAACAAAATCCATTTATTAATAAGTATGATACGAAAATATCTACGACCGAGGATTGGGAAGCGTGTAATATTGTACTTGATAATGAGGAGAAGTTAAAGCAGCTTTTGATGGGGTGGTAAATTAATGGATGGGAATGGGTAGAGGATGCAATTGATAAAGAATCTGAAATTGATGAAGCTGTAAAGCTTATTGAAAAGGCATCCAGACACTCAGATTAGCCTAATTAGGATAGAGAATAATGGGGGGTGGTTTAGTTGGCAACCTTTCAAATGTTAACAGATGAACTGTTGGCAAATATCGTAGAAAGCGCACAACGAAGAGTGGTATATATGGCTCCAGGGATATGGCTTTCAGTGGCTAAAGCGATAGCAGGTTATAAGTCCCAAAATAATAGAGCCGCGTTGGAGATTATTTTAGACCCAGACCCACAAATCCATCGGTTAGGATATGGCGATATAGAAGCGATCAGGTACCTTGAAACTGAAAGCATACACCTTCGGAAATGCCCAGGTGTTCGTATTGGGCTGCTTATTGCAGACGATGAAGCTTGGTTTTTTACCCCGACACCTCGCCTTGTTGAGGAAGAACCAACAAGTAAAAGTGCATTTGCTCCAAATTCGGTTATTGTCAGCCCTGAACAAGCAAATCAATTGATCAGTGCAATTGCGCCACAGTTAATGGTTGATGAAATTATTGAACGGAATATTGTTGCCAAAATTCCACCTCTTGTTAGGGTGCCTAAACCGGAAATAGCTATTGAAACATTTAATAGTAGAGATATGGAGGATATAGAATCAAGTCTTGAAAAGTGCCCGCCACAACAATTTGATTTAGCTAGACAAGTTAATGTGTATTCTAGTTATATTCAGTTCGTTGAGTTGAGTTTAGAGGGGACTCACTTAACAAGGCATACAATTTCGATACCCCAGGAATTGCTAAATCTTGCATCAGATGAAAAAGATCAAGATCGTTTGAAATCTTCATATCAACTTATAAGATCCGACAGTGATCTATCAGGGAAAGTAATGCATAAAAAAGTTAAAGCATTGCGAGATAAATATCTAAAATCACTTGGAAGCCGCTATGGTACGGTGATGTTAAAGCAGCATAAAAATGATTTTATTATAGAAATAGAAAAGCTGCAAGAAGAATTGAATGGATTCAAGAAAGACGTTCAATCAAAACTGGAAGATGAATTTGAAGCATGTAAAAACAATCTTATTAGCATATTAAAGCCGATTATTACTAAGAATCCGCCAGATGAACTTAAATATGGAATTAACACAATTGCACCAGATGAAGTTACTGTAATGATGTATTTAGATGAGAAACTTGCTAGCATTATCCCTAAAGCGGAGCATTTTGTGAAAGATATGATTATTCGTTACATCTTTAAGGAAGTCACTTATGAAATGCTTCATGAAGAATCATTTATTGATAATCTCCAGAAAGCTTTTCCTTATGCAGGATTGCCTGATATTCCCATAAACGAATATAGAGCCGCTCCGATCAAGAAGTAATACCACCACAGGTGCTAAAATAGATTTGCGGTGCTAAAACATCAACTTATAATGGGGGTTAAAAATTGATAAAGAGGCTTTTGTGCATGCTAATATGAAAGAATATTTGGAATCTGATTTAAAATGGCTTAGAGAAAAGAACTACAAATATTTGCATTAAGAAACTGTATACAGACATGGTTAAATAGATATTCGTTGAAAGAAGGTAATTTAATGGATTTACCTGAGGTCCTTAAAGATAAGATATTCGGTACTTTATATGCAGATGGAGATGAGGATGGCAGATATTACGGCAATATTGATATTTGCGGGGAATCAATAACCATAGGATTTTTTGTTGAACCTGATGAATATGAAGATTATTGTGACAATCTGTTTCAAAATGCTCACAAGGCACTGAATTGGATAACTTCTAATAGGAGTGCTTTATTTGAGCAGGCAGCTGAAGATCTTGTAGCGGAATATGACCAGGAAAACCAAGATCACCCTATGTGGTATGAGATGTTTCAAAAACAAGTAAAGAAGGTTTTGTCTTCAATAAAATTGATAGATTTAGATTTTCAAGCTGATGAAGGGTTTATTCTTACTTTCGATGACGGAGGATATTATTGGGGAAGTTATGTTAGGTATGGTTACACGAAACCTAATGAAATGGATGAATGGTGTGTTTATCATCCTAGATGACTGTGAGATAAATCTTGGAGTGCAATGAAAATGGTATAATTTGCATGAAGAGAATGATTCATCTGGTTAGAATTAGCCTATTAAATCCCACCAACGGTAACATGGAGCAGAAAACAGAGAATGGCAAGACACTGACAGAAGTCAAGAGTAGCGAAAGCGGGGGGTTACAACAATGATAATTAGCGCAAGCAGAAGAACTGATATACCAAAATTCTATAGCGAGTGGCTTGTCAACCGCATAAAAGAGGGTTATGTTGATGTTCGCAACCCGATGTATACCTCTCAGGTTAGCCGCTATAGCCTGAGCCCTGAA
>JAEYRF010000205.1 GCA_023409615.1 Bacillota bacterium
TTCCACTTTAATCCCCCAAAACTGTTGATATTAGCGACTTTCGCTCATTCCATTATATCACATTTATACAATTTTGGTAATAATTATCTCGAAAAACGTCGCAGATTTATTTACTCGTCAGAGCTGATTATTTACACGTTAAAGGTTGTATCAATAAATTAATAATACAAAGGTCCTATCTCTAAATTAATCAGAAGATTTGATGGATTTAATGTGGGCCTCCATTTTTTCAAAGGTTTCCTGACTGATAACATGTTCCATTCGGCAGGCATCGGCGGCAGCAGTATCATGGTCGACACCTAATGCGATCAGATAGTTTGTGAGCAGTCGATGACGGTTATAGACGGATTCTGCAATTTGACGGCCTGATGACGTCAGCTCAATTTGGCCTTCACTGTCCATTTTAATATGCCCAGCCTTCTTTAAAATCGACATTGCTCTGCTTACGCTTGGTTTTGAAAATGACAATGCATGCGCAATATCAACAGAACGTACGTATCCTGTTTCATTAGAAAGCACATAAATCATTTCAAGATAATTTTCTCCGGACTCCTGTATTTTCATTTATCAAACCTACTCTATACAAGCGCTAACATTATATGACCATTACATATTACCATTTGACATCTTCTTTCGCAAGGTTTCCAAGCCACATCTGTATTTTTCTCTTGACAAACAAATCTGGTTGACGTAAACTTAGTTTTGAGGGGTTAGCATATGCTAATCCCTGAAAATAACCCGCAGTGTTAGCATTGGCTAACCAATTGATAGTTTTTGTTGAATTATGCTAAACTGTACAACTATAGGTTAAAATAATGCAAGGTAAACGGAGGATCGGCAACGATGACACTAGATAAGATGAAGATCGGGAAAAATGTAAAAATTGTTTCAGTAAATGGTCAGGGAACATTACGAGACCGGCTGCTGGATATGGGGTTGACTCCAAAGACAACAGTAATGATTAGAAAGTTTGCTCCAATGGGAGATCCGATTGAGCTGACGCTGAGAGGCTATGAGCTGACATTGCGTATAGATGATGCTAAAAACATAGAAGTCGAGGATATTATATCATGATGTTTGCACTTGTAGGAAATCAGAATAGCGGTAAAACAACTCTTTTCAATCAACTGACAGGCTCAAACCAGCATGTTGGCAACTTCCCCGGCGTCACAGTTGAGAGCAAGGAGGGCTTGATACGCGGGCACAAGGATACTTTAGTAGTAGATCTCCCCGGAATCTATTCTCTATCTCCATATTCAAACGAGGAGATTGTTACCAGAGATTTTATCACAGAAAACCATGCTAACGGCATCATCAATATTGTAGATGCTACCAATATAGAACGCAATCTCTACCTGAGCCTGCAGCTGATTGAGTTGAACAAGCCCATGGTGATTGCTCTTAACATGATGGACGAGGTCCGATCCAACGGCGGGACAATAAGGATATCAAAAATGCAAGATGAATTGGGTGTCCCTGTGATTCCAATCTCCGCCAGCAAAAATGAAGGTATCGATGAACTAATCGATGTTGCAATAAAGACAGCCGAATCAAAGACTCTTCCTAAAAGGCAGGACTTTTGCTCTGGGGCTACACACAGAACAATTCACGCTATTGCACATCTCATCGAGGACCATGCGGAGTCGATACATGTACCAACAAAGTTTGCTGCAACAAAAATTGTTGAAGGCGACCAGCCCCTGACTGATGCCCTAAAACTAACCGATGCCGAAAAGTCATCTATAAGCGAGAGCATTAGGGAAATGGAACACGCGCTTGATACGGATAGAAAGGCTGCAATTGCAGATATGCGCTATACTTTCATCGACAAGCTTTGTAAAAATACAGTGGTTAAACCAAAAGAAAATCTTCAGCATATACGCAGTATAAAGATCGATAATATTCTTACACATAAATATCTATCATTACCCATATTTATAGCAATTATGGGACTGGTTTTCTGGCTGACATTTGGTGTGATAGGAAGCTTCCTGAGTGATATGTTAGGAAATGTAATTGAAATGATCAGCGAGGCTGTGAGTATAGGACTGACTTCAGGCGGGTTTAACCCGGTCATGATATCGTTAGTCGTAGATGGTATTTTTGCCGGTGTTGGGAGTGTACTATCATTTATACCGACAATTGTAGTGCTTTTTTTCTTCCTTTCACTGCTGGAGGACAGCGGATATATGGCGCGGGTCGCATTCATAATGGACAAAATGCTGCGAAGAATCGGACTGTCAGGACGCAGCTTTGTACCAATGCTGATCGGTTTTGGCTGTACCGTACCTGCCATCATGGCAACAAGGACACTGCCAAGTGACCGCGACCGCAGAATGACAATCCTTTTGACGCCTTTTATGAGCTGCAGTGCAAAGCTTCCGATTTATGGTATGTTTACAATGGCATTTTTCCCGAACCACCGTGCTCTTGTAATGATAAGTCTATATGTTCTGGGCATGCTGCTTGGTATCATTAGCGGACTGATACTGAACAAAGCGGTTTATCGTGGTAATCCTGTTCCTTTCATCATGGAACTGCCAAATTACCGTCTGCCAAGCCCCAAGACAGTCTTACTGCTGCTCTGGGAAAAGGCAAAGGATTTCCTGACAAGAGCGTTTACGGTGATTTTTATCGCAACATTAATTATTTGGTTTTTCCAGACCTTTGATATACGCTTCAACGTGGTTGCAGACAGTTCCAACAGCATGCTTGCCGGTATAGGCCGGATCATTGCACCACTACTTTCACCGATAGGCTTTACCGACTGGCGTGCATCAACTGCTCTCATCACCGGCTTTATTGCAAAAGAGGCTGTCATCAGCACCTTTGCAGTACTCACTGGTGCCGGTGCGGCAGAGTTGCCCACAGCATTAGCCCAGATTTTTACTCCGCTTTCTGCAATATCATTCCTGGCATTTACTCTTATTTATTCTCCATGTGTAGCCGCTATTGCTACAGTGAAACGGGAAATGAGAAGCACAAAGGCTGCTGCGGGCGTCGTTGTGTATCAGACGTTGGTGGCATGGGCAGTTGCATTTATTGTTTTTCAACTTGGAAAACTACTTATTTATTTATTCTAAAAAGACTGATAAAGCAGTCAAATCACTTGTTCAAATATTTTAGGAGGGAATAATTTGTACCGCCGCTTAGCGACGGAATGGAGGTAACTATGAGACTTATTGACTATATTCTGCTTGCTGTGATCGCAATTCTTGTGTTTCTGGTACTGAGGTATCTCAGGCTGCATAAAAGCGCCTGCCGCGGCTGCCAGGGTTGTGAATTCCGTGGTCAGTGCGACAGGCGCATACAGAATCGAAATAAAAAATCATGATTCTTCAGTTCAACTCAGTTAACAGTTTTACTCCACTCTGGCCGAAACATTTACCTTGATGTTGCCCCTTGTTGCTCTGGAATAGGGGCAAATCTGATGACCTTCCTGCGCCAATGCATCAGCCGTTTCCTGGTCGATACCGTTGAATACTGCAACTATATCAACCTCTAGCGTGTTTTCATCGGACTCATTTTTCCCCAAGCCGACCGTCAGCTCAATCGTCGGAGCCGCCACAGGCATCTTCTTCACTCTCAGGGCATGCTGCACTGCGCCCCCAAAGCAAGCTGCATAACCTGCTGCAAATAACTGCTCCGGGTTTACTCCAGACTTCGAGCCGCCCAATTCTGCAGGCGGAGCCATATCAAATTCCAAGGGACTGTTCTCAACCTTAACCTTGCCATTCCGACCTCCGGTAGAAACAGCCGTTGTGCTATATAGTACTTTCATAAAATCCACCTCATTTCTCTGCTTGAGTTTCTCATAAGTTAATTAACACTATTTCTCTGCTTTCCAAAGTCCATGAAGATTACAGTATTCATATACCACAATCTTTTCAGCAGGTTTCCCATTACTTACAAAATTACATGGAGTACCCTCGCAATTTGGGACAAGTTCATCATTTTCACCGACATACGGTGCTCCATCTTCCTGCTGAAACAATGTAAATTCCGCTTTTGGTTCCATTCCCGGCTTCAGATACACCATTCCAACATTGCAGCCTGAAACTACTGCGATCCATTCAATATAATGCTCAGGTGCCATTGGATGTGTGACAGAACCTACAGCTACCTTGATCTTGCCATCCTCAATTGTCACAACGGGTACATGCTTTTCCTGTGATGCATCCACAGTGTTTGCCTGAAGCTTTGTCATCTCCTGACCACAGCATGTAAGTGTTCCGCCGCCTGATTTGGCCAGCACTACCATATTTCCGCATTTCTCGCAGCGATATACTACCAATTCATTCATGAAAAATATCCCCCTTTATTTCGCAAATAGTATTTTCAGATATACCCATCCTAAAATAGGATTCCCTTTATAGATACCCTCAATACACAAAGAATAACAACAAATACCACCCTGTAGTTGGCATTACATAATTTTATTATTATAGCCGTTCATTCGGAAGCACTTGAAATATGAGATACAATTTTTCTAAATAGATCTACGAATAATTCTTTTTCATTGTCATTTAAGCAACTTAGCATGTTTTCAAAAATAATCGTTTCCGCCGCAAGATGCTCTGTAACAGCAGATTTACCTTTTTCAGTGAGCTCCAGCTCAAAAGAACGTAAGTCGATAGTGTTAAGTTTACGCTGTAAGAGTTCTTTTTCAGTCAATCTGTTGATTACATTTGTTGCAGTGCTGTTCGGTATACCAAGCACCTTGAGGATATCTTTGATCTTATAGTTTGAATTCTGAAAGAGAAGCTTAAGGATCTTTAGATCAAGCATTCCACAACCCTTCAGCTTATCAGAACATACCTCAATACTCTGGGAAAGCAGCAGCCTATTCCATAAATCTCTTAATTCAGGGGCGTTATGTCTCACTGTGTTTCATCCTTTTCTGCATAAATATAACTATAATTTTGACACAAAGTCCTATGATTGGCAATAGGAAACATACAGGTGTTAGATAGAACTTTATTTCAGTAAGCAAGCTAGCAAGGCGAGCTGCTCCCTCGAATTTGTTTTGATAATGAGTAATCAAAATTGCCAGAACAGAAATCTCTCCAAGTTGAATAAATGCAAGTACAATTGGAAAAAAGGTTATTACAGAAATAATTACACAGTTTTTTACCCAATAATGAAAGGTGTTGTAATTAGCCCCGATTAGGAAACCGCTGTATAGCAGAACCATCACAAAATCAGCAATCAAAATCAGTAGATGTGCAGTACGGCCACTTTCGCCAACATGATCAAGTAGGCTGAATGCCTGTTCAGGTGAGTAGCCGTTTGTCTGTGTCAGATAGGTAAAATCCTGGCGGAATAATGTGTTTGAAAAAACACATAAGATCAGGAATGCACCGAGTGTCACAAAAATTACTTTTGGGTTAGACAGTTTGATAATAAAATTTTTCATAATTTAACTCCCACTATAGTTTATTCCCACAATGGTAATATACTATAGTGGTATTATATTGTCAATACTTATTTTTAATTGTTTCTCATATCCTCCGTAAACCGCTTTGCAAGCTTCACCGCCTCATATGCATCCCCTGCATATCCATCAGCGCCGATTTCCCTGGCATACTCCGCATTCACAACAGCCCCGCCGACGATGAATCTGCACCTGCATTTCTCTGCCCTTGCCAATTCTATCACTTCCCGCATTTCTACCATGGTCGTTGTCATAAGGGCTGATAAGCCAATGATCGAAGCATTTGTACGCTTCGCCTCATCCACAATCCTTCGCGCACTGACATCCTTGCCTAGATCATGGACCTGAAAACCATAATTTCTAAGCATCAGTCCCACAATGTTTTTCCCTATATCGTGAATATCACCTTTCACAGTGGCAAGCACCACAACGGAAGCCTTGTCGACAGGTGCACCCGAGATATCCTGCTTTAGAAGAGGCTCGACATGTTCAAATCCCTTTTTCATAGTATGGGCACTTTGAATGAGCTGTGGAAGGAAGTATTTTTTTTCATCAAAAAGCTTCCCTACCTGATTAATAGCCGGAATTAGGAATAGATCCACAATGTCCCGGGGACCCATGTTTTCACTAATAGCTTTATCAACAAGAACGCCAATACCATCCTTGTCACCCTTTAGTACTGCATCATGAATCCTTTCGCCGGTCGTCTTATTCTCCGTCGTCTTGCAGACCTCACCGACAGGCGGCTTCTCCATGCCGGCTAATTGCGATATATAGTTTTTACTATTCACATCTTTTCCTGTCAAAACGTCACTGGCCAACTTGATGCTCATCAATAGATCACTGGAGGGATTAGCAATAGCCATGGTCAGACCTCTGCCAATAGCCATGGACAAAAAGGCTGCGTTTATCCAGCCTCTTTCCGGAAGTCCAAAGGACACGTTAGAAAGGCCGACAATAGTATTGCAGCCAAATTCTCTGCTGCACCACTCGATCAAGTCCAAAGTCTCGACCGCAGCCTCCTGATTGGATGAAACCGTCATTACCAGCCCGTCAACGACAATATCATTTTTCTGGTACCCATATTCAGACGCCTTGTCAAAGATATGCTTTACAATCTCCCGACGCTGCAAAGCCTTCTCTGGTACACCCTCATCGTTAAGCGGAAGCAATACAAACATTGCTCCGTATTTTGCCGCTACGGGAAGCAGCCTCTCCAGCTTGGCCTTCTCCTGCGATATGGAATTAATCAAAGCTCTTCCGGGATAAATCCTCAGAGCCGCCTCCAGCACCTCCGGTGAGGAAGAATCTAAACTGAGCGGTGCATCACAGACCTCACCCAGCACCCCTATGGCAGCAATCATGACCGACTTCTCGTCAATGCCGTGCATACCTACATTTACATCCAGAATATCCGCGCCCTTTTGTGTCTGCTCTATTGCCAGTCTCCTTATTTCTTGGGTTGAGCCTTCCTTCAATCCCGCCTGTAGCGTCTTTTTCCCTGTGGGATTGATCCGTTCGCCAACAACAGTAACAGGGGTATCTACACCAAAGAACACTGTTTTCCTTGATGAAGTGACAGCACTGTAAAGACTGCTGCTAATTGACATGGGCTTCAAATCCTTACAGCTTCGGCGCAGCTCCCGGACATATTCCGGTGAGGTCCCACAGCAGCCGCCCATCAGGTTTACACCAGCTTCAGCAAAGCTTCCCGCAAATTGTCCAAATTCATCAGCCTGCATATCAAAAACTGTCTTTCCATCAATTAGCCGTGGAATTCCAGCATTCGGCTTGGCAAGCAGTGGCACTCGTGCATAAGGCTTCAACATTCTGATGATTTCCACCATTTGCAAAGGTCCGGTGGAGCAATTACAGCCCACAGCATCAGCGCCAAGGCTCTGGAGTGTGATCAGTGCTGTAATCGGATCTGTTCCCGTAAGCGTCCTCTGACCTTCATCAAATGTCATGGTGACACATACCGGCAGGTCACAGCTCTCCTTCACAGCCAGCAATGCAGCTCTGGCCTCCTGTATATCCATCATCGTTTCGATAACGAACAGATCCACTCCGCCTTCCAGCAGACCCCTGACCTGCTCCTTGTATATGTTCACACACTCTTCAAATGAGAGGTCACCCAATGGTTCAATGAACCTGCCTGTCGGTGCCATATCTCCTGCCACAAGTGCATTTTCACCGGCGGCCTCTCTGGAAAGCTGTGCAAGTCTACGGTTGATTTCGACTGTATTATCACCAAGTCCAAACTCATCCAGTTTGATCCTGGTTCCGCCGAATGTGCAGGTATATATCACATCTGATCCTGCGCTCACATATTCCTTCTGGATGTCGACAATAACCTCGGGGTGTTCAATCACCCACTGTTCAGGACAAATACCTGACGGCATCCCTCTCTTTTGCAGAAGCGTTCCGGTTGCTCCATCCAGGATCAATATCTTATTGGAAACCATCTCTTTAAATTGTGCTTTATTCATCAGCTTCAACTCCTCTTCTCTTCCACACCTGCTAATGCAAGGACTGACTTTTCGGGCACCAGCATAAATTTTTCTGTAAGCGCCATATTCAGCCGATCCAGTTGAAGTGCATAAAAAATATCCTTCTGGTTGGCAAGTGGTAAATCACCAAAACCTGGGCTATACCTATGTTTGGTTAGTATTCTGCCCTCTCTGGCAAGAATTTTATCAACAAACTTCATCACCCAGTCCAGTGCGGCATCGGCAGTTTGAGATGCGACTGAATCGAGGACAAGGCCTTTGGCCGCATCGCCCTTTTCCACTTCAAATGCAATTCTGTCCACCACGTCTTTCCCCACCGTTGATGCCATAAGCAGCACAAATTGGCTGTCCTTCAGCAATTTTGCCAGGCTTTGGCTGCAAAAGCTGATTCCATTATCCAGCAAAACATTCTCGTTGTCCAGTGAAGCTATACGCGTGAACAAATATGCTCCTGCAGGCTTACACAAGCTGGCTCCAAGACTTATCACGTCTTCAATCAGAGACAGGTCACCCGGCTCCAGCGTGGTGGTTCCCTTTCTGTATCCTAGTCTGGACAGCACCATCTCCCTCTTTGGAATAGCAGGTATATTTCTAAAGTATTTAATTGTACCATTTAAGTTTTCCATAGATTTTATCAACTCCAAAATTGTTACCAAAAATGTATAACTCAGTACTCATCATCAGAAGATGCGTATGGTATCTATATCCTCGTTATATTCATCCATTTTAAGATTATGTACAATCAAGTACAGTTTAATTGACTCAAAAGAAATAGTCAACTAAAATTAATTGGTTTTGCTCAATTACTTTCAACACCTCATTTGAAAAAGTAAATTCCACCCCAATTTCACCAGGTAGCGGAATTTAGTTCTGCAAATTAAGGGAAATGGGAAACGTGGAAGTTACTTTTGCAAACATTTGCATCATGTGATATTCGTCAAC
>JAEYRF010000019.1 GCA_023409615.1 Bacillota bacterium
GTTATAAACATTGCTTTACTTCCGAAGGACAAACAATGACGTTTTACCTTTTGCGAGGTCGAAGTTTTTGTTTAGAAACTTATTTTGTGTGGAAAATATCAAAAATAGAAAATGGAGGAGAGAGAAAATGAAAAAAATAGTGAGCATCATGTTAATAGCTATTATGGCTGTTACACTCCTTGCAGGTTGTGGTGGCCCGGCTGCAAACGCAAATGAAATCAAAATCGGTATCAATTATGAATTGTCCGGTGGGGTAGCAACTTATGGGCAAAGCTCGGTAGAAGGTATTGAAATGGCTATTGAAGAAATCAATGCAGCCGGCGGTATCAATGGCAAAAAAATCGTGCCTGTGAAGTATGATACAAAGTCTGAGCCTGCCGAAGCCACAACTCTTGCCACCAAGCTTATGACACAGGATAAGGTGGTCGCGGTTATGGGCCCCGCTACATCGGGTTCTTTCAAGGCAACTATTCCTGTTGCTATAAAGAACAAGGTACCTGTAGCCTCCGGTTCCGCCACTGCAGATGATGTTACTGTAGATGCAAACGGCGTGAAGGAATATGCCTTCCGTATCTGCTTCAGTGACTCATATCAGGGAGAAGTCATGGCGACATACGCAAAGGAGAACCTGTCCAAATCCAAGGCTGTTATCATCATGGACAGCTCCAGCGATTATGCAAAGGGGCTGGCAGCGAGCTTTAAAAACATCTTCACAGCAGCCGGCGGTACAATTGTTGCTGAGGAAGCTTATCTCGACGGTGATACAGATTTTAATGCCGTTATCACGAGTATAAAGAGCAAGGACTTTGATGTTATATTTATCCCCGGGTATTATGAGGAAGTAGGACTCATAATAAAACAAGCCCGTGCACAAGGCATAGATGCCCCTGTTTTAGGCGCAGATGGATTTGATTCCCCCGAACTAATTAATCTGGCCGGAGCAGACGCACTTAATGATGTATATTTCTCCAACCACTATTCTTCACTTGACAAAGATCCATTGGTTATAAAGTTTATCGAGGATTTTAAAGCGAAGTATGGTAAAGAGCCTGATGCTTTCAATGCACTTGGATATGACCTTGCAAAATTTGTTGCAGATGGGATAAGTCGTGCGGAGAAGCTTGAGGGTGAATCGATCAAGAACGCTTTGGAAGCCACTGAGAATTTTGTTGGTGTTACAGGATCCTTCAGCGTAGATGAAAACCACAATCCTGTGAAGTCGATCGTTGTTATTGGATTGAAAGATGGCGTTCAGGCTACAAGTGAAAAGGTCAGCAAATAAGTAGTTGTTAATATTAAAAGATATCTGATATTATAAGTGGGGGATCTATACAGCCCCCACTTATAACGACCTAATTCTAAATAAATTTTTTCGTCCGTAGAAAAAATTTATTTCATCAGCGGAGTTTCAACGAGACACAAGATATGCATCTTTGTTGCCTCGTTATATGTATTTATTTGGCAGCTAAGCTTGAAAGCGGGGGATATGTTTGGAACAATTTTTGCAGCAAATCATTAACGGGATATCACTTGGCAGCATCTATGCGCTGATAGCGCTGGGCTATACCATGGTATACGGTATTATTAAGCTCATAAACTTTGCCCATTGTGACGTATATATGCTTGGAGCATATATAGGTTATTTTTGTATGACGACCTTCCATCTAGGCTTTCTGCCGTCAATCTTGATTGCAATGGCAGCCTGCACAATACTTGGTGTCCTGATTGAAAAAATTGCCTATAAGCCCTTGAGATATGCCACGAGGATTGCGGTTCTGATCACTGCAATAGGTGTTTCCTTGTTTTTGGAATACGGCACTATGGCCTTTGTTAAGGCAAAGGTTCGTACTTATCCGGAAATGACAGGATTGATGGCTGAGACCTTCAAACTTGGTGGTATTGTTATTTCCATGCAGCAAATACTTATTGTTGCAACGACTGTCATTTTAATGATCTTGCTGCAGTTCATTGTCAAAAAAACAAGAGTTGGAAAGGCAATGCGTGCAGTATCGCTGGACCAGGATGCAGCAGAGCTCATGGGAATTAATGTGAACAGCACCATCTCCTTTACCTTTGCGCTGGGTTCTGCACTGGCAGGCGCTGCAGGTGTTCTTGTAGGTGTGTACTATAATTCCATTAATCCGCTGATGGGTGTTGTACCGGGTCTTAAGGCTTTTGTCGCAGCCGTTTTCGGCGGGATCGGGATCATCCCGGGAGCAATGATCGGTGGATACTTTATCGGTGCGGTTGAAGTTCTTGTTTCAGGATATGGCAACTCCATGTACAGAGATGCGGTGGTGTTTGCGATTCTGATACTCATTTTGATTGTGAAACCGGCGGGACTGCTGGGTAAAAATACTAGAGAGAAGGTGTAATAGTGAAAAAATTATTAAAATCCAACTTTACAAATAAAATTATTTCTCTATCCCTCACCTTCATTATTATTCAGGTGCTTATATCAACAAACATTATCAGTGACTATCTGCAGGCAACGCTGGCGACCATTTGTATAAATATTATACTGGCAGTAAGCTTGAATCTGATTACCGGATTTACAGGACAGTTCTCCCTGGGACATGCGGGTTTTATGTCTATAGGAGCTTATGTTTGTGCACTCATCACGCTTCGAATGCCTACAATTCCGGGATTCATCATTGGAGTGCTTGCGGGTGCCATTGCAGCAGCTCTCGTAGGGTTTCTTGTCGGCTTGCCGACGCTGCGGCTTCGGGGGGATTACCTGGCTATCGCAACACTTGGTATGTCTGAGATCATCCGTATTATCTTTTTGAATATGGAAATCACCAATGGTGCGGCAGGATTGATTGGCATTCCACAATTTGTGAACTGGTTCTGGTTGTTTGTATTCACGGCAGGTTCAATTTTAGTTATCGTAAATTTTCTAAAATCCTCTCATGGCCGTGCGTGCATCTCAATCCGTGAAGATGAGATTGCCGCGGAGGCTATGGGCATCAATACAACAAAATATAAAGTGACTGCCTTTACCATCGGTGCTTTCTGTGCCGGAATCGCAGGCGCCCTTTATGCCTCTTACTTTTATTTCCTGAAGCCCGACCTGTTTGGATTTCTTAAGTCTGTTGATGTTCTCGTTATTGTTGTACTGGGGGGGTTGGGAAGTATTTCGGGATCAATTATCGCTGCTATTTTGCTTGCGATTATATCCAGCTTTCTTCAGTCGTTCTCTGAGGTTCGCATGATTGTCTATGCGCTGGCTCTGATTATCATTATGATTTTCCGTCCTCAGGGCTTGATGGGTTCAAAAGAAATCTCGTTTAAGATATTTGAAAAGCTGGGAAGCACTTTTTCAAAAAAAGGGAGGGTTTAGAGTATGCCGATATTGAGCGTAAGAAAATTGACTAAATCCTTTGGAGGCTTAACGGCTGTTTCCAATGTGAATATAGAGCTGGAGAGGGGAGAACTGGTCGGATTGATCGGTCCTAACGGCGCCGGAAAAACAACTGTATTCAATTTGCTGACCGGCGTATATATTCCGACCACAGGTATGATCACCCTTATCAGAGACGATAAGGAGAAAAAACTCCAGGGGCTGAAGCCCTATACGATCTGCAAGGAAGGCCTTGCCAGAACTTTTCAAAACATACGCCTTTTCAAGGATTTAACGGTGCTTGATAATGTTCGCATCGCTATACATAAAAACGTTAAGTATGGACTTGTGTCCAGCTTCCTTCACCTGCCGTCTTATCAGAGGGAAGAAAAAAAGATAATCGCGGACAGTCTTGAACTGCTGAATATATTAGGCCTTGAAGAGAAACAAAACGAATTGGCAAAGAATCTGCCTTATGGAGAACAGCGTCATCTGGAGATCGCCCGCGCACTAGCGACCAATCCTGTACTGCTGCTGCTGGACGAACCGGCTGCGGGTATGAACCCTGCTGAAACTTCACATTTGATGGATATCATAGCTTTTATCCGGAAAAAATTTGACCTGACCATTCTGCTGATTGAGCATGATATGTCCCTGGTCATGAAAATATGTGAACGTATTTACGTGCTCGATTATGGTATGGTTATCGCAGAAGGGACGCCGGAGGAGATTCAGGGAAACAAACGTGTCATAGAGGCTTACTTGGGGGAGGCGGTCAACGATGCTTGAAATCAACAATATTGAAGTTCATTTTGGCGTGATTCATGCCCTCAAAGGGATAACACTGAAGGTTGAGGACGGAGAAATCGTCACATTAATAGGGGCAAATGGCGCAGGAAAATCCACAACACTGCGTACTATATCTGGATTGAAGAAACCAACCAGTGGAACGATCGTGCTTGATGGCAATGATATTACTGCAACTACTGCGCAGCAAAGAGTTCAGTTGGGGATTTCACAGGTTCCGGAAGGACGCCGCGTGTTTTCATCTATGACCGTACTTGAGAATCTCGAATTGGGAGCATTTTTGCGAAATGACAAGAAAGAGATTGCCAAGGATCTGAAGAGGGTCTACGAAAGCTTTCCAATACTTTCGGATAGAAAAAAGCAGGCAGCAGGTACTTTGTCCGGCGGAGAGCAGCAGATGCTTGCCATAGGCCGGGCACTGATGAGCCGTCCTAAGATTCTCACACTTGATGAGCCTTCCATGGGTCTTGCTCCTATTCTGGTCCAGGAGATTTTTAGTATTATAAAGGAAATCAATCAGTCGGGTACGACCATATTGCTCATTGAGCAAAATGCCAGCATGGCACTGCATATCGCGAATCGTGCATATGTTATGGAGACCGGCTCTATTGTTCTTACAGGAACAGGAGCCGAGTTAATGCAAAGCGATGATATTAAAAAAGCATATTTAGGAGGTTAGATGATGTTTGTAAAGACAAAGATGACTGCAAACCCATTTACAATTTCTGCAGATCAAACCATTCCTGATGCACACGAAATCATGGCACAATATGGAGTGCGGCGTTTGCCGGTAATGAAAAAGAATAAACTTGTTGGAATCGTTTCAAAGGATGACATTCTGCGTGCCTCTCCTTCAAAGGCGACTTCCTTTAGTATAGGTGAGATCACATATCTGCTTGCAAAGATGAAAATCAGTCAGATTATGACAAAGGATCCCGTAACCGTCAGTTCAGGTGCACTTCTGGAAGAAGCGGCGATTTTGATGAGGGATCACCATGTGAGTATTCTGCCGGTGGTTGATGATGCAAAGCTGGTAGGGATCATCACTGAAAGTGATATCTTTGATTCCTTTATCGATCTGCTGGGTTTTCGTGAGCCCGGTACGCGGCTTACAGTGGAGGCTGACGATGCCCCAGGCATCATGTCGAACCTGACGGGTATTATAGGGAATTATGGTGCAAATATTACCCATGTGGTAGTTTACAGGGGAGCCAGTGGGAAGAGTGCTATAGTAATAGGCATCAATTCCCTCAATACGACAGATATTGAAAAATCCATCGAAGGCCGTGGCTATAAGATACTGTATAAGCTGCAGAACAAATAGTAGAAGCGATTAGGTTCACCGCATGAAAATGAAAGCACTCAGATTGGCATTTATTAATACTTTACCCGTATTAGTGGGATATGTTTTTCTAGGTGCAGCATTTGGTATACTTCTTGACAGCAAGGGGTATCACTTTGGCTGGGCTCTGTTGATGAGCCTTTTTATTTATGCAGGGTCTATGCAGTTTGTTGCAGTCGAGCTGCTGACTGCAGGTGTGAACTTCTGGATTGCAGTCTTTATGACGCTGATGGTCAATGCAAGGCATCTTTTCTATGGCCTGGCCATGCTGGAAAAATATAATGACATGGGTAAGGCGAAACCTTATATGATTTTCTCCCTGACGGATGAGACCTTCTCTTTATTATGCTCAGCTGAAGTACCGGCTGGTGTCGATAAAAACAGGTTCTATTTTTTTGTTTCCCTGCTTGATCAGCTGTATTGGGTCGCCGGATCCGTCCTAGGCGGATTGATCGGATCCGTCCTGTCCTTTGATACTAAAGGTATAGATTTTGCAATGACCGCTTTATTTGTTGTGATTTTTATAGAACAGTGGAAATCTACCGAGGATCATATCCCCGCGGCTGTGGGTGTTTGCGGTTCTCTACTGTGCCTGATTATTTTTGGAGCTGATAACTTTATCCTGCCTTCTATGGTCTGTATTTTGCTTTTGCTGACTGTGCTCAGAAAACCGATAGAACGGAGAAATGAGGCATGATATCTACACCTTTGCAGACCCTTATCATTATCATAGGCATTGCCTGCGCAACTCTGCTGACCAGAGCCCTTCCGTTTATTCTGTTTCCAGCAGGCAGGAAAACGCCGAGATATATTACTTACCTGGGAAATGTCCTTCCCTCTGCAATCATTGGTATGCTTGTCGTATATTGTTTAAAAGGTATACGAATTATCTCTTTTCCATTTGCCCTGCCTGAATTGATTTCTGTTATCCTGGTGGTATTCCTTCACCTGTGGAAGAGGAATACACTTCTTAGTATTGTAGGCGGCACATTGATTTATATGCTGCTTATCCAATCCGTTATCAGCTAGTTTCCAAGCTTCTATTAAAGGTATTATTTCCATATGATAATAGAAAGAAAATTATAGATAAAGGATATTTTATTTAATATTTTTATCTTAATTCCAATGATATTATAGTAATGTAAATAGATACCAATATAAGGAGGATTAGGTTATGAAAATCAGAAAAGTATGTTCACTTCTATTGGCTGTCCTGATTATTTTTTCACTGATGGTGGGCTGTGGCAACAAAACTGCCCCGGCAGCAGATCCTAAACCAGTTAAAGATGCACCGGTGGCACCGGTAAAAGACGATCCTGCCCCTGCTCCTGAGGAAACAGTTGTGGATGACGGCACACTCAAAGTAACTGACAAGAACATGACAATTACTCTTTGGGACATTGCTACCGATGAACCGGCAAATATTATTCAACCGGCGGCAGTTGAACGCTTTATGGCTGCCTATCCAAATATTAAAGTAGAAAATACTCATGTACAAAATGATACTTACAAGGAAAAGCTTGTAATTGCAATGAGTTCGGGACAATGCCCCGATATGTACATACACTGGAGCGGGGGTCCAATGAATGAGTACATTGATTCCGGATTTGCTGTGACTATTACGGATTTAATGGAAAAGCACTGCAATATAGAATTTCTCGATGCCGCTATTGCGCAATGTACCTACAAGGGCGAAATTTACGCCGTTCCATATGGTGGACTCAGCGGTAGCGGAATCTACTACAATAAGAAAATATTTGATAAATTAAGTCTGAGCATACCCAAGACCATTGCAGAACTGGAAGCTGCTTGTGAAACCTTAAAGGCAAACAAATACATTCCATTCTCTCTTGCCAACCAAAGCAAATGGACCGGATCCATGTATTTCATGTATCTGGCATCACGCTTTGGCGGTGTTGATGAATTCAATAAGGCAGTAGCCGGTACAGGATCATTCGAATCTGATGCATTCAAGTATGCCGGTGATATGATTCAGAAATGGGTCAAGGCCGGATATTTCCCTGACGGTGTTAACAGTCTGAGCCCTGATGACGGCCAGGACAGACAGCTGATGTATACGGAAGAAGCAGCAATGATGCTTCATGGAACATGGCAGTCAGGAAGTATGAAGGGTGACGCTCCGGAATGGTATGAAGAAAGCATCGGGTATTTTGCATTTCCGAAACTCGAAAACAGTTCTGCTGATCAGAACATCGTTGTAGGTACCGCAGTTGGAAACGCTTTCTCCTTCAACACCGGCAATGATGAGGATCTGCGTCGTGCATGCTTTGTTCTTGCTACACAGTTCTATAATGATGACACCTATAACAAAGCACAGGTTGAGGCAGGAAATTTACCTTCCATTGAAGGTATGGGAGATAACCATCCGGATGCCTGTATGAAGGCGGCATGGATAGACTTCTCGAGTGCCAGTAATGTTCAGCTTTGGTATGACCAATACCTACCGCCGGAGGTCAGCGAAGTCCATAAGTCTACCAGTCAGGAATTATTTGGATTGACAAAGACACCTGAAGAGGCGAATAAAGAGCTTCAGGATGCTATGCAAAAGTATCTGGCTAAATAACAAAAAGAACAAGACAATCTATAAAGCAGCCCGCAGTGAATACTAATCTACTAGCTGTGGGCTTCCTAGTATTATACTGCTGTTCTTAATTCAGCATTATCGTCTATCGGAGGTAATATTCCATGAACGATGTATCCTTGTTACACAATAGGCAAAAAAGTACGCGCATTGCGGCAACAGTATTTCTTTCGCCGGTCATTTTACTGATGCTGATTTATATTATATATCCTATATTTTCAACATTTGAGACGAGCTTATATGAATGGAATGGGATATCCTCCAATAAAGCCTTTATAGGTATACAGAATTGGAAAGATCTGCTGATCGATAGTTCATTCTGGAAGGCATTTACAAATAATATTATCCTTATGGTCTGCTCAATTTGTCTCCAGATTCCGATTGCTATAGCACTTGCAACGTTTCTGGATGCCGGTGGCAGGAAGGTAAACATTTACAAGGTTGCATGGTTTTTACCTCTTCTGATGTCCTCTGTTGCGATCGGCTTTCTATTTTCATATGTACTTGCTACAACCGGCGGTGTTATAACTACATTATCCCAGGCGTTCGGCGGAGGAAAGATTGATTTGCTGGGCCGCGCACCACATGCATTATATGCTGTTATCTGTGTTGTCGCATGGCAATATACTCCATTTTATATGGTATATTTCCTTGCAGGCTACAGCAATATCAGTATGGATATATATGAAGCTACCATTATTGACGGGGCAACAAGAGGACAGTATTTCCGGCGTATAGCACTGCCGCTTTTGCGACCGGTTATCAGCACGGCATGTATTCTTTCACTAATCGGTTCACTGAAATATTTTGATTTGATCTATGTTATGACAGGTGGCGGACCTGGTACGGCTACGGAACTGATGGCGACTTATATGTACAAGATGTCTTTCAAGACTTTCAAGATGGGATATGGCTCAACTTCAGCAGCCGGTATGTTTATTCTTGTTACAGGTATTGCTCTGCTCATTCAAAGATTGATTAAGGTGAGGGAAGAGGCATGATGGATAAATATTTAAAAGAAAAAGTTAAAAGCAGAACTGCATGGATAATTACATTTATTCTTGCATCGTTCTGGTTTATTGTGACAGGGCTCCCATTTGTATATATGGTGATGAACGCCTTCAAGGGACAGTTTGAAATGCTTAAAAAGGGCGTGTTCCAGCCGCCTGATTCATGGTATCCTACGAACTTTATCAATATCTTATCAAAAGGGTTTATGAACTACTTTACCCACAGTGTGATTGTTCTTCTGATTTCACTGTCAATCCTTCTGTTTATAACGGCTTGTGCAGCATACCCTCTGTCGCGGATGCGGTTTAAGATGAGAAATACTATTTTCGCATTTATCGTTGCATGCATGTCCATCCCTATTCATGTAACATTGATCCCTGTCTTTAAAATGTCAACGAAGTTGGGTATTTATGATACGATTTGGGCGCTAATAGGGCCGTATGTCGCATTCGCGATACCAATCGCCTGTTATATTCTAACTTCCTTTATGGCCTCCATACCCAGAGAAGTTGAGGAATCAGCCGAGATAGACGGATGTAATAAGTACAGAAATTTTTTCAGCATTATTTTACCGTTATCAAAATCCGGTCTTTCTACACTTGCAATCTATAACGGCGTAAACATATGGAATGAATTCTCGTTTGCAAATACGTTGACTCAGTCCAAAGCGGCAAAGACTCTTCCGCTTGCAATATCCGCATTTCAGGGTGAGCATTCGATGAATATTCCGGTCATTATGGCCGTTTTAGTCTTAACGGTGCTGCCAATGATAATTTTATTTATTATTCTTCAGGATAAATTGGTTAAGGGTTTGATGGCCGGTGCTGTTAAAGGTTAAAACAGGCAATAATGTAATTACCTCAAATGTTATGATACAATAAATGTTGGGACGGTTCTATTGAGTCACTTTATGTTATTTGCGTGGGAGAACCGCTCCCTCCATTGTTCTGTCAGCCTGGAAATAGGTGTAGCAATGATTGAATACTTTAAGAACAGATTTAACAGTTGGAATCTAGACAAAAAAATTAATACCTTTGTAAGTAGTTTAATTTATGGAATTTCCGCAATAATTCTTGTGATTACCACAGTTTCATATTTCTCTTCATTTATTGAACAATCTAATAATATTATTGAAAATCAATTATCTACCCTGGCAGATAATTACGAGTACACACTTAACAACTATAAGAATCTTGCAGAATCATTGATCATTGATGATGCCATTCAGGATTATGTATTAAGCGACGGTAAGTCAGACGAGAAATACTTCAGTTTATTTAATAATGCTAAGAATACATTACAAAACATGGTCAATATGCATTCCGAAATAAGATATATATCAATTGTAAGTTATAATTTTGATGATGTTTTATATAAAGGATATGGAAATAAAATTGCAAATAATTTCTCCATGATTTACAAAAGTGATTATGAGAATAGTATTGTTTGCCGTAATCCTGGGACTTTACGCATGAGCTTTAACGATGCCTACCTTAATAATGATAATAACATGCTCAATGTATATATGCCTATATATTCCATATCTAAAATGATCAATGAAATCGGCTTGTTATCTATCATACTTGATGGCAGTTTATTTGAAGGACTTACAGAGAAAAATGTCATGGAATATGATTCAGAGATCATTATGATAGACGTTTTGAATTCAATTCTGTCATGTTCAGATGAAAATTTGATTGGAACAGAATTTGAATTTGCTGATATGCTTGTTGAAAGCAGTGGGAATTTCAAGCAGGGGAATAATTTGTACAACTACATGAAAATAGGAAGGTGGAACTATTATCTTATCAGCAGAGTTCCATTGGCTAATATGTACAAGGACAACAGTATCGTAATTGTACTTATGATTTCAGTTTCTGTTTGTGTGGCGTATTTTGGACTTGTAATCTGCAAAAGAATCATTCGTAGGGAATATAGACCGATTGACACTGTACTGCAAGGTATTAATAGAGCTGCTGAGGGTAAGTTCGAAACAAGAATCAACATGGAGAATGTTGGGGTTGATTTTGTCAAACTGGCTAATGGGTTTAACTATATGATGGGAGAAATTAAGACCCTTATGGAGCAGGTGAAGCTTGAACAGCAGCAAATGGATCAGATACGTTTCAACGCACTTCAGTCACAGATACAGCCGCACTTTCTTTACAATACTCTTGAGTGTATACATTGGCAGGCCAGCGCCGATGGAAACAAGGAAGTGTCGGTTTTGGTCAGGGCACTTGCGCAATTCTATAGATTATGTTTGAGTGACGGAAAGGATGTTATCAGTTTGGAGCAGGAGGTTGAACATGCAAGAAATTACTTAATCATTCAGAATATGAGATATGACAACATTATTGATAGTACAATTGAATTGGATGAAGACTGTAAGAAATACTTAATTCCTAAAATTACCTTGCAGCCGCTTATTGAGAACTCAATTTATCATGGAATAAAAGTTAGGGAGGGCAGGAAGGGAGAACTGAGGATCACTGTCAATAAAAAGGTGGAAGATGTCTTTATTGTTGTCACCGATAATGGGACGGGGATGAAGGAAGACCAGATACTAAAAATGAACAATTCGATCTCTGAGTATGATAAAGATTTTGGATATGGTATTAGGAACGTCAATAGAAGAATTGAAATTCTATTCGGCAAAGGATACGGCCTGCATTATGATAAAAATGAAATGGGAGGAGTAACTGTTACCATCCGTCTGCCGGCTTATGAAACTAAAGAATTCGAAGAGGTATTATAATGTATCAGGTATTGATTGTGGATGATGAAAAAATGATCAGACTAGGTATGCGTAAAGCTATTCCATGGAACTGCCTGGGAATAGGAGAGGTTTTCGTTGCCAAATCAGGAGAGGAAGCATTAGACATTATCAGGGCGCATAAGCCTGAAATCATGATTACCGATATAAAAATGGATGAAATGTCCGGATTGGATCTGATTGACTCAGCTCAAAAGTTTGTTCCTCAGATAAGAGTTTTAGTGCTTACAGGATATGATAAATTTGAGTACGCGAGGCAATGTATCAGGCTGAAAGTGCATGACTTTTTTCTTAAGCCAATCGATGAGAGGATACTGATTGAGGCTATTAAAAAACAGGTTCTTTTCCTTGAAAATAATCAGATCGGTAAGTTGACGGACATCAATGAAAACCGAGCTAATGCTATTACAGAGCAGATGAATATAGAAAAATTTATGAGAGATCTGATACATAACAGAACATGTCAGCAGGATAGGCAAATATCAGATTTCTGTGAGAAATATTCTTTTAGGGCAGACCAACAAATGCAGGTGGCTATTATCGTACCGATGTTATGCATTGACAGCGGAAGTGGAGACAAACAATTCATTGCATTATCCATAAAAAACATATGTATTGGCATGGTTGATGCTCAGAATAGAGGATTAACCTTTATGGACGATTATGGAAGGATTGTGATTGCCTATTTTCTTAACAAACAAAAGGGAAGAATAATGGAATGGATACAGGAGCTTAATGGTATTTTGAGAGATGAATACAGTGAGAAGCTTAAGGTAGCTGTGGGTAATCCGGTGGCCGGGCTGAAGCTGCTGTGCATGTCTTATAATGAAGCTGTGCAATTGCTGCAATGTGAAGGAGAAGAATATAATGAAATTATTCAAACAGAAAACGCTCAGAAAAGTGATCATTTATTTAGAGAGGTATTCGCAGATATAAATAATTCTATGTGCGCCAATATCGGAGACTCAGAAAAGATTTTGTACATTTTTAACCAGTTTTGCCGTGCGGTTGATTCCTATAATCTTTCTGATTCGTATATCCGCAAATGCTGTCTTGAGTTGGTGACTTCTACATACTATACTTTTGTATGCAATTCCTGTATGGAGGCTGATCCATGGATCAGCTCATTTATGAACAGTATTATTAATATAAATGGAGAAGAGCTTTTTGAATTGACAAGACAATTTTTGCTAAAAATGAGGGGAGAGAAAGATGAACAGAATGTACATGCCATTATAGATAAATCAAAACGCTATATAAAGGAGCATTTATCCGATGATCTATCAGTATCGAATATTGCATGCTTTTTGTATCTTACACCAAATTATTTTTCTAGATTGTTCAAAAAGGTTACAGGAGAAGGATGTAATGAATATATAGTACGGAAAAGGATTGAAAAAGCAAAATTGCTTCTGGAAACAACGAATTTTCCGACAGGCAGGATCGCAATTATGGTTGGGTATCGAGACACGAATTATTTTTCATTAGCTATTAAGAAAAGTACTGGTAAATCTCCTAAAAATTATAGAGAAGAGCTTCAGAAAAAAGTGCTCAGTGGTAATCAGCAGCAGAAAAAGTAATGTACGGAATCAACCAGCTACAAACTTTGACAGCCATTTCTCTGAACGGAAACGATGAATAAAAAAGCTCATCCGGCAGATCCAGTCTGTAATCATGGCGATCCAAACCCCGATTGCGCCCCAACCCAGGTACATGCCCAGGATATAGCTAAATATTACACGGAAGATCCACATGGAAACAATTGAAACGGTCATGGTGAATTTCACATCATTTGCTGCTCGTAATGCATTTGGCAGCACAAAGGAGGCCGGCCAGAAAAACAAGGAACAAGTGCAGTGAATGAGTATTAGTATTGACGCAAGTTTGAGAGTTTCATCAGAAAGACTATAAATTGGCAAGATCAGTGGTAATAATATCATAACCAACAAATTCATACCGATTGTTAAAATGTAACTGAGTTTTAATAGCTTTTTCGTATAATACTTTGCCTTATCAAAGTCCCGTGCTCCAATACACTGTCCAACTACTGTGATCATGGCAAGGCTTATAGCTGATCCTGGTAGACATCCTAAAGAATTCAGATTGTTTGATACTGCATTTGCTGCAATCTGTGTTGTGCCAAAATACGCAATAATGCTTACCACTAATATCTTTCCCAATTGGAACATGCTGTTTTCCAACCCACTGGGTATTCCTATAAAAAGGATTTTTCGGATCATAGGCATATTTGGAAGAAAGCCTTTAATTCTGATATAGATCTCTCGATGAGGATCCCTGATGAGTATAATTAATATGACGGCGCCTGCAACACGTGCAATAAGTGTTGGCACTGCTACTCCGGCCACACCCATCTGAAGCACATATATACAGAATGCATTCCCTGAAATATTAATTATGTTTGTGACAAATGCGGCAAACATGGATACACGGGAGTTGCCCATTGCACGGAAAAGTGCAGCACAGGAATTATATACCGCAAGGAAGGGGTATGATAATGCTGTGATCCAGAAATAGGTCATGGCATTTTCCATTACATTGCTGTCTATATTACCAAACATCAGTCGAAGTATCTGGCCACGCAACGCAATAGAAAAGAGCATGATACCAACTGAGATTATTAATGTAATCATCAGAAGTTGATTTGCAGACAGACAGGCCTTATCCCGCTGTCTTGCGCCAATGAACTGACTGGTTACAACAGCGCCGCCCGTAGCTAAAGCAGCAAATAAGTTGATCAGCAATATACTGATCATATCTACCAGCGTCACTCCGGAAATGGCAGCTTCCCCAACGGATGAAACCATCATTGTATCTGCAATGCCGACTGTGATGGCCATAGTCTGCTCAATGATCAACGGAATGATGAGCTGTTTTAAATCCCGATTTGTAAATTCTATTTTATGTTCCATATGGTAGTATCCTAACTCCATCTTTGATTATGTCATAATGTGCAGCGGTTCAGATAAATTCATAGTTCAACAATAAGCGGCTTATGCCCTGTATACGGTAAAAATTTCTCCAGGATATCTGACATTTTTATTTTCATGCTTGAAGTGTTGATACATGGATGACAACCGATATATTCGGCTTGCGCGATTTCTCTATCAATGAGCAGATGTACTTTTTTTCCCACGTCATTCATTAGCCCGAGAATACTTACAGAACCGGGTGTAATATTCAGGTATTTCTCCATAAATTCAGCTTCAGCAAAGGATAATCTGGAGGTGCCAATCTGCTTTGAGACGTCCTTTGTGATAAATCTCTTTGCTCCAGGCATGACCAGCAGGTAAAATTCAGTTTTTGATTGATTGCGCAAAAACAGATTTTTACATATATCAACACCAAGCACGGCTTCAATTTCGAAACAGTCTTCAACAGTAGCAGCTGCCTCGTGGTCTATTGCCGCATACGGGATATCCAGCTTTTCCAATATTTCAAAGGAAGCCATTTCTTTATCCAGACGGAGATCGCCTACCGGCTTTGTATGAAAAAGAGTTTTGCTTACTTTGGTGACACTCATTTGTATTTTTCCTTTCGCAACTATAATCATAAGTAGTATGATGTCGCACGGCCATAAATTCTGCCGGAGGCATATAATATCCTCAGATATGAGGATTTTATATCATGATTTATCATGATATAATTGGCCAAGTGCGTTTTGGCAACAGGTTCGCTTTAGCGAAATGTATATATGCCAAAAATGTCGCACGGCCATAAATTCTGCCGGAGGCATATAATATCCTCAGATATGAGGATATTATATCATATGACGGACATAATGTTACATAATTCAACTTCCGGTGCTCTTATAATTTTTAGGGCCGAATTTCTAAAAGGCCTTTGTAAAGGCGTTAAGAGCCACTACATAGTTTCAATCTTTAGATCCGGATTGTGCTTTTTTGTCATTTCTTTCCTCTTTTTCCTGTCAGCGACGGAATCAAAAATAATAGAGAAGTCGTAATCGTCCGGGTAAAGCTCTTCTGATGCCACGTGAAGCTTCAGCCGCTTGTGATTGACTAACAATTTGGCTTTTTGCACCTGTACACCTACGTCTCCCTTTTCATTTGTTTTCTGATATACTATCCCGATAAGCTTCTGGGGGAAAACGACAACGCTGTCACCTATATTAAACCGCTCGTTTGGCGGATTCTCCGGAACTTTTTTGGTAACCTGCGGTCTGACTCTTTCCAGGGTTTCAATGTTTTTACAGGAGTCTTGAGCCGGAACGGTGCTAGATATATCTCCGATACTGACTCTATCTTCGAAACTGACTCTATCTCCGATGCTCCTCGCGCTGTCTGGGTTGCCATTGATTCCATATGCGGCTTTTGCAGCACGCTCTATCATGTGCAGAGGCATTCCCAGGCGCTTTGCAATATAGAGGGCGCAGCTTTCTCCAGCCTCACCTGTTTCAAGCCTGTACAGAGGCTGCAGGGTTTTCCGGTCAAAGGCCATACGGGCATTAATCAATCCAGGTGCAGACTTTGCAAAATCCTTTATCTCCGGATAATGAGTGGTAGCAATAAACAAACAATTTTTGCCGGTTAGCTCTTCTAATATGGAGACTGCCAGCCCCATCCCTTCTGCAGGATCCGTGCCGGAACCCAGTTCATCCAGTAACACCAGAGATTGATCATCTGCTATACGAAGGATGTCAATGATATTAGTGATATGGGAGGAGAAGGTAGAAAGATTTTCTGTAATACTCTGTCCGTCACCAATGTCGCAAAGCACAGCGTTATTCATTGTAAACACACCATCTTCTGCCGGTACATGAAGGCCGCTTTGTGCCATCATAGACAGCAGGCCTATAGTTTTTAGTGCAACGGTTTTTCCTCCTGTATTTGGCCCGGTTATTACTACACCTTTGATGTCACCGCCAATTTTAAAGTCAAGCGGGATTATGTTCTCAGCATTCAGCAGAGGATGGCGCCCGCCTTTGATCACAATTTTTCTTTCCAACTTTACGGGCAAGGGCGCAGCATGCATGACAACACTCAGCTTGGCTTTTGCAAAAATGAAATCCAGCGTTTCCATTGCCTCTACATTAATATTAATTTCGTATAGATTTTCCTCCACGAGTGCAGTTAAAGCAAATAAGATACGTCTGATCTCATTCTCTTCTGCTATGTGAAGCATACTGATCTCCTGTTGCAGCTTTGCAGCGGCTATAGGCTCGATAAAACATGTTCCGCCGGATTGCGATATATCTATGACTGTCCCTGCAACACGGTTTTTGCATTCCCTCTTCACAGGCAATGTGTAATGGCCGTTGCGGATCGATACAAAGCTCTCGGAAAACCAATAGGGGTTGCTGCGCAGAAGTGATTCCATCCTGGACTTCACCTGATCACCTGCACTGATAAGTTTTCTCCTGATACTTGCAAGTTGTGCGGAGGCTCTGTCATCAAGCATGCCTCCCCTGACGGCCCTGTTGATTTCATCCTCAACATCTGACAACTCGAAGATAGAGTTACCATAGGTCGCAACTTCTGCGGAGGTTGCTTCGCCCCGCCTGAGATATCCCTTCAGGCGTCTGCCGGCTGTCAGAAATTGTGCGATTCCGGTTAGTTGTTCAGGAAGCAGGAAAATACCCTTGCCTAGAGATGAAAGTGTCTTTTCAAGTTCATTCATGGAAGACAGTGGTGGATTGCCGTACTGTTCCAGAATCAGTCTTGCTTGAGTGGTCTCATTCATATGGCGGTTTATATCAGCTTCGGACAAATAAGGTGTAAGCTGCCTGATCCTATGACGTGCATTTTCCGATAATGCCTGTTCTTCAAGCAAAAGTAAGACTTTATTAAATTCTAGTGTTTCATGCATTTTTTCAATTATGTTCAGACTCATTTTGGTTACCTCCAATTGTAAAATAAAAACCCGCATAGACACACCTCACCTAAGTGGCGGAATACTTCATGCGGGTTCGTTTCACAATTTTGAGATAGCTGCTTGCCGGGGAAATAAAAAATGCCCGACAAACAATCCTGTCGCGCAGCCATTCAATAATCGTCCTGTATTATAGGAATCCTGAGAAATTGTATCTGAAGCAGTCTGTAAAGGTTTGTCTTTATTTGGGCATGTCTGAAGAACCACCTGTATCACATATGCCCTATCATTATATTCAGTTAAAAAGCACCTTAACAGAGCTAACCGACATCAAAACCAACCTTTCGTTGCTAATATACGATAAAGTATAATACAATACCAGTATAAGTCAATAGGATATTTTATATATAAAAATATTATGCTAAAATGAATGGGTATACTAAAATGGCCGGGATAATCATCCAAAAGGAGAAACACATGGAAGAGGTTAAGTTGAACCCTGATAAAAACAAGAAGGGTAAGCAGGTGAAATGTCTTGTCTGCGGTGCGATATTTGATGCATCTCTTGAAATATGCCCTGTATGCGGTGTTGGGCCGGAGTTCTTTGTTCCGTACGAAGAGGAGGACACGACTTTTAGCAAGGATACGGATGAAGTCTTCGTGATACTGGGAAATGGCGCTGCCGGGTTAAGTGCGGCAGAGGCGATTCGAGAGAGAAATCGCACATGCAAGTTAATCATGGTTTCCGACGAACCTGTACTTAGCTATAACCGACCGATGCTGACCAAAGCTCTGAGTTCGCTGCAGAATGCAGACGAAATTGCTATCCATGATAATGACTGGTACACACAAAACAATATCGTCAATATACTTGGCGTTCGTGTAGAGAAAATGGATACGTCAGATAAAACCATCACTTTGAGCAGCGGAGAACTGCTAAATTATGATAAATGCATCTATGCGCTTGGATCGGAATCTTTTATCCCTGCCTGTATTGACAATTCTAAACCGGAGGTGATTACAATACACCGTTTTTCTGATGTTGAAAGAATCAGAGAAATGGCTCCCAATGTGAAGAATACGGTAGTGATCGGTGGGGGAGTTCTGGGTCTGGAAGCTGCCTGGGAAATGAGTAAATCCAGTAAGGTGACAGTACTTGAGATAGCAAATAAGCTGATGGTTCGCCAACTGGATGATACTGCAGGAGAACTTATTGCAGAGATCATCAGAAGTGTTGGTATCGATTTTAGAGTGAATGCTAACATAATCGGAGTTACTGGTGATAGTTCTGAGGCCGGTGTTCAATTAGATGACGGCACGGTTTATCCGGCAGACCTTGTCATTGTTTCCTGTGGTGTCCGGGCAAGTGTATTCGTTGCAAAGAATGCAGGAATTGAAACCGGGCGAGGCGTCATTGTTAATGAGAAAATGGAGACCAGTGCTGCAGATGTCTACGCATGCGGTGATTGTGCCTTGTTTGGCGAAGTAAATCATTCGATCTGGCCACATGCACTGGAAATGGGTAAAATAGCCGGCGCCAATGCGGCAGGTGACAATTCACTTGTCTATAAACCAACTGCTCCGACATTGACCTTTGAGGGGATGAACTCGGCACTCTTTGCAGCCGGGGATAATGGGAAGAATCCGGAACTTCAATATAGGACGAAGGAAGCAAGGGATCCTGTGAAAAAGACCTATGAAAAGTACTACTTTTTAGACAACAAACTGGTCGGAGTAATATTAATCGGGGATACCTCGAAACTGGTCAAACTGACGGATGCGCTGAATGAAAAACGCCCGTATGAGAAGGTACTGATATAAAATTAAAATCTCCGGGGCATCGAGCCCCTGAGATTTTAGCCGGATATGCTTCGCAAATGGCCATAAATAAAAAAGGAGCGGAAATTATCCGCCCCTTTTTTATTTTCAATTTACTAATATTCGTTTTATTCCTGTTGAGCCTGCTCTTTCTTTTCGCCTATGCTAAGAAGGAGATTCAGGAGAATGCCGAATATCGCTGCGCCTGCGATACAAGGGATCTCAATTCCGAAGAACGGAATGTTTCCGTTGAAGGCAAATTGTCCACCAATACCGATGACCATAATGGTTGCAATGACGGCTATATTTTTGGAGCTGAACATGTCGACTTTTTTCTCAATCATGATCGCCGCGCCCTGCGCTGCAATGGCACCAAACAGATAGATCTCCAGACCGCCTATAACTGCAAGAGGTATAGCATAGATGCCTTGCACCAGCGGAGTAAAGAATGAGATTACCATTGCTATGATTGCTGCCACTATAAGTACCGGTACGGAGAATACCTTTGTGATCGCCATTGTGCTTATGTTCTCACCGTAGTTTGTTCCCGCCGGACCGCCGACAAGACCGGAGATCATATCGCCGATACCATCACCGATCAAGTTGATGTCAAGCTTCTCTATCAGATTATATTTCTTATTGGAGCCCTTTTTCTTGGCAAGGTCGTTTACATAGATATCCAGCTGATACATATGAGCTGTAGATTCAGGTATTGTTGCGATTGCAATGGGCATGATCGCAAGTATTGCAGCCCAGGATGCCTTAGGGAATGTAAAGGCTGGTATCGCGATCGGACCGGCTGTCCATAAGGAAGCATTTAAAGCTTCTTGAGGAATCGCTCTGAAAAGGTTCATATCTGCGCCGCCGATAGCGTATAAAAGACCTGCCGTTATGCATCCTACGGCTGCACCCAGTAACAGAGGCAACTGGCCGAGGAAGCCTTTCAAATATCTTGAGAATAGGATTGTTGACAGAAGAGTTGCAAGTGAAATGACCCATACCCAGTCGCTGTTGACTATAGATGCTGCCGCACCTTCAGCCAATGCCTTGGGGGCTGCATCGCTGAGCGCGTTGCTGGCAAGGGTCAGTCCAATGATCATGGCAATTGGTCCTGTTATGGTTGCAGGTAATATTCTTTCTACTGCTTTGCTGCCGGAAGCCCTGATTAGGAACCCGGCTGTGATTGAAATCAAACCGGACATAATGATACCGAACTGTGCATATGAAATAGCTTCGGCAGGTAATATGCTTGTTGTTCTGTTCTTCCAGGCATCCAACTGAACAAGTGTGTCTGCGCTGACCAGAGACTGGATCGCATCACCGGACATCAGGCCTGCGATGGCAGTCAAATATGAGAAACTGGAGCCATAGTAGAGAGGGATCTTTTTGCCGGTTATAAGGATAAAGCAGATGGTTGCCAGACCGCTGGCAAAGATTGTCGTTGATACTTGGAAGCCTGTAATCAAAGCCACGGCTACAGTTGCGGGGAACATTACAATAACCTGCTGGAGTGCGTAAAGGAGCAGTTTCCATGTGGTAGGACGCTCATCAGGTAAATACCCGATCACTGGTTGAACTTTCTGCATAACAAATCCTCCTTGTTGATTATGAATTTGGAAAGCACTTGCCAAAAATAAAAAATCCTGTCTACGGTACGCAGACAAGATTGTTGATTGCTTCATTTTAAAGCGGAGCTGACTCAGCTGATCGCCATAATATGGAATCTTGTCGGCATCTCTGTACCGAACTTAAAGACATTCCTTTTTTTCGACATTATATCATTAGGACATATGCTTTTCAATATCAATCGCAAATTATTTTTGAAGGGTGGGATGAAAAGTTAAGTGATGTAAAAATCATTTACTATGAAAGAAATTTCCAACTAAAGTCGAATAATGTATAACACAAGACATCTAGATATAGCTATGAAAATTATATATTAGAATAGGTTCTTGGGGGGCTTTCGTGTATACACTTATATTAGTTGATGATGAAAGTGATGTCAGAGAGGGATTATTAAAGCAAATTGACTGGGGATTGTATGGGTTTGAAGTCATTGGAATAACGGATAATGGTAAAGAGGCTTATGACATTGTGGATAAGCTTATGCCGGATATTGTTATTACTGATATCAAAATGCCTTTTATGGATGGTCTGACACTGTCTGAATTGATCAAACAGAAGTATCCTGCTACCAGGATTATTATACTGACCGGTTTTGAAGAATTCGAATTCGCACAGAAAGCAGTTAAGCTTCACATTGATGAGTATGTTCTTAAACCATTTTCATGTCAGGAATTAATAAATGTTTTGGTAAAGATTAAGTTACAAATGGATGATGAAATAGCACAAAAGAAAAACATTCAAAAACTAAGAGAGCATTATAATAAAAGCCTGCCGATTTTAAAAGCAAATTTTCTTACACTATTAATAACACGGAAATTGAGTGAAAGTGAAATAATGGATAAATCCTACGGCTTTAATATAAATTTAAATGCAAAGGGTTTTATGGTATCCGTTATTAGTATTGACAAGTATGTCTATGACAATTTAGCAGAGCAGGAGACAGAGAATAAAGAAGAAAAGTCTGAGATCTCGAGTTTGCTGGAAGATATTGATCTAACTCTATTTGCAGTACTGAACATCGCGAAAGAACTTATTGATAAATATGACATGGGAATTGTTTTTATACATAATGGCGATATCGTCGTATTAAGTGTAAGCAATGACAAAGAAAGTGAAGCGGCTATTATTCATACATTGACAGTGCTTGAAGAGATCCGTTATAGTGTGGAAAAGTATCTGATGCTAACTGTTACCATAGGTGTCGGCACATTTTGCAATACGGTATCCGATATCAGTAATTCATATAAGGATGCCGTGGTAGCACTGAACTATAAACTGATTCTTGGGAATAACAGAATTCTTTATATTAATGATCTTGAAAACCGAAGTACAAAGAAAATGGTATTTGATGAACTGAAGGAAGAGGCCTTAACTTGCTGCATTAAGGTAGGCAACATTGAGAAAGTTTCAAAAATAATCGATTCGCTTTTCAATGAGCTGATTGAGGCCAATGTATCCTATAAAGAGTGTCAGGTATATCTGATGGAAATTTTGATGTCCATTATCAAAATAGCAAAAGATGCAGATATAGATTTTAACAGTATTATAGATGATAATATCAATCTGTTTACATATATATACCGGTTTAATAATATACAGGATATTAGAAACTGGACGCTTGGCATCTGCATCAGAATCATGAATATTATTGCAGACAACAGGCAGGATAACTGCGGACAATTGGTTAAGAATGCTATTGACTTTACAAAAAATCATTTCCATGAGAATGATATAACAATTAATAAAGTGTGCAAGCATTTACATATTAGTACTGGTTATTTCAGTACCATATTTAAAAAAGAAACAAAAATGACATATCTGGCATATCTGGTTCAACTTCGAATGGAGACAGCAAAGGAACTCTTAAACATGACGAGTCTTAAATCCTTTGAAATAGCTGAAAGAGTTGGCTTTTCGGATGCAAATTATTTTAGTAACAGTTTTAAAAAATATATCGGAGTTTCTCCTTCGGAATTCAGGAACAGAAAATAAACGGTATAATTAGGAGAGAAAGCATTGAGAATAAAGGGATATATTAAACAACTGATAATACCCTTCAAAATGTTGGCTAATTCATTAAGGGTTAGAGGCATTCAGTTCTTCATATCCTCCTCAATAATGCTTATCACTATTACAGCCATGTTATTTGTAGGAATTATGCTTTATAGTAAATTCAACAAATCGGCTGAACAAAATGCAATAATTAGTACCAGGCAGGTAATCGATCAGGTGAATTTGAATCTTGATTATTATCTCAGGAGTATGATGGAGATATCTGATTCTTTAAATGACCTGATTTATTATAAGCAGGATATTAATGAAAAAAAGCTTATTGAACAGATGAATGTTATACTGGGCACCAGAAAGGATATTGTTTCTTTAAATATATTTTCAAAAGACGGACAAATTGTAGTCGGCAGTCCCTCTTACAAAATAAAGAAGGACGTAAACATCATTCAACAGGATTGGTTTAGCGAACCAATAAATGAACCGCAAATCTCTACTTTTCATCACCGCATGTACAAAATATTTTCGAGAAACAACACAGTTGGGTGGTTTCATTAAGCAGAGAAATTTCTTTTTATAAAAACAGCAAAAAGGAACAGGGTGTCCTGCTGGTAGATATGAATTTCAGTGCCCTGGATCAGTTGTGCCGGAAAGCCAGGCTCGGTAAAAAAGGGTACATTTATCTGGTGGATTCCAGAGGAAATATCGTGTACCATCCTCAGCAACAATTGATTAATGCAGGTTTGAAATCTGAAAACGTAATAGAAGTCATGAAACATATATCTGGTATCTATTTTGACAAATTTGAAGGTGAAAATCGATTAATTACCATCCAAACTGTAAATTACAGCAGGTGGCGGATTGTCGGTATAGCCTATATCGACGAGATTGTGACCACCAGAGATGAAATTGCCATTTTTATTGGTTGGACATTGCTTTTTGGAACCCTATTTGTCATATTTATTTCTGCCTTTATTTCTGCAAAGATATCCAAACCTATAAAGGAACTTGAAAAATCCATGAAAATGGTTGAGGAGGGTATGCTTGATATAAGCATTAATATAAAAGGTGAAGCAGAAGTCGCAAAATTAGCAGGTACATTTAAAATGATGCTGACCAGAATCAGATACCTGATGGAGCAGATCGTATTGGAACAGGAATCCAAGCGGAAAGCTGAATTTGAAGTGCTTCAGGCACAAATCAACCCACACTTTTTGTATAATACATTAAATTCGGTGGTGAGAATGGTTGAAAGCGGAAAAAAAGAAGATGCAATTATAATGATCACATCGCTTTCAAAATTATTCAGAATAAGTATCAGCAAGGGTAGAAACATCATTACTATACAGGAGGAATTGGAACATGCCAGCAATTATATGATTATTCAGAAAATTCGATATAAAAACAAGTTCAGGTTCGAAATCGAGGCACAGGAGGAAGTCCTGCAATGTAAAACGGTTAAGTTGATTTTGCAGCCCATTATAGAAAATGCAATTTATCATGGTATAGAGTATATGGTCGATGAAGGCTTTATTAAAGTATCGGCAGAGATAGTAGATGAAAAAATTCTTCTTCAAGTATCCGATAACGGATCTGGAATGAGACCGGAGACAGTAGAAAACATTCTGACAGCAAGATCGGAAAGCAAAGATGGAATAGGAGTCGGAGTAAAAAACGTCCATGAACGAATACAGCTCTGTTATGGCAAGGAATATGGGCTGGAGTTTATAAGTGAGGTTGATAAGGGAACGACCGCTAAAATATGGATACCGCTTAATGATGAAAGCAAAAAAGAAGGAGGACTCAAATGAAGAAAACAGGAAGACTATTAAGCTTTCTCCTTCTATTGCTCTACATTTTCTCTTTATGCTCTTGCTCAAGGAATATAGATATTAATAGTACTACAAAGAATATTGCACTTATTGTAAGAATGAATAACGGGTACTATTGGGGCTCTGTCAAGTTGGGCGCAGATGCTGCCGCAAGTGAATTCAATGTAAATGTCAGGTATACAGCACCTGAAGATGAGGAGGATGTAGCGGGACAGATTAAGCTGGTCAATACCGAACTTGACCAGAAAGTGGATGCTTTAATACTTGCAGCAAGCGATTATAATGAGCTTGTCGGTGTTACAGAAAAGGCTTATGATATGAATGTACCCGTGATTATAATCGATTCTGAGGTGAAGACAGAAAAAATTAATAGTTATATTGCCACTGACAATTATAGTGCTGGTCTAAAAGCCGGTAATGAGCTTATAAAAGTACTTGATATAAAAAAGTGCGAAGAGTGTAAGATTGGTATTATGAACTTCGTGAAAGGTACAAGAAATGCAGAGCAGCGGGAAGAAGGCTTACTAAAATCTATATCCCAGTTTTCGAACATAAATGTCGTAGCAAAGGAATATTGTTCTTCTGACAAAAAGCTTGCTTTTGAGTTAACTCATAAGATGATTTCTGAACAAAGAGACATTTCCGCGATCGTTGCGTTAAATGCAATTTCCTCTGAAGGCGTAGCTGAGGCAATCACCCAGATGGATCTTGCAGGAAAGGTTAAAATCATTGCTTTTGATAGTACTCCAAATGAAATCGATTATCTGGAAGATGGTACAATTCAGGCTCTAATAACACAAAATCCTTTCAGTATGGGGTATTTAAGTGTAAAGTATGCAGTGGATGCGATTAATGGAGTGAGTATTAAACCGTATTATGACACAGGTTCAGAAATTATTAATAAGGATAATATGTATCTGCCTCAAAACCAAAGACTATTATTCCCTTTTATAAAATAGGAAATTACATGCAGATCAGGGGGTACTCTAATGAGAAGAATGATTACGCTTCTGTTAGTAATCGTATTAATCATGACGCTGACGGGATGCGAAAGTGCAGCTAGATCAAGTAAAATAAGCATAGGCTGTGCAATTTACAAGTTTGATGATAGCTTTATGACAAGTGTACGAAATTTTATTTCAGATGCTGCAGCTGGCAATGCGGAAGTCGAAATAGTGGATTGTCAGAACTCACAACAGATTCAGAATGATAAGGTCGATCTGTTTATCAATAAGAAAGTAAAGGCTCTCGCCATCAATCCTGTCGACCGGACTGCTGCAGGCGTTATGCTTGAAAAAGCAAAGAAAGCTAATATACCTGTTGTTTTCTTCAACAAGGAGCCTCTTGCAGATGATATGAAAAAGTGGGATAAAGTATATTATGTCGGGGCAAAAGCGGAGCAATCAGGAAACATGGAAGGGGAACTGGTTGTTAACTATTGGAATTCCCACCCGGAAGCGGATAAAAATTCGGATGGGGTAATGCAGTACGTTATGCTAAAAGGTGAAACTGCACATCAGGATGCAGAACTTCGCACAAAATATTCTGTACAAACGGTTCAGGATGCGGGCATAGAAGTAGAAAAGCTAGCTGAGGATAACGCAGATTGGGACCGTGCAAAAGGTCAGGAAAAGATGACCGCTTTTCTAGCTACAAATGGTGACAAAATAGAAGTAGTATTTTCTAATAATGATGATATGGCACTTGGAGCGATTGAAGCATTAAAAGCCGCCGGCTATTTCAGAGATGGCAAATATATGCCTGTTGTCGGAATTGATGCCATTGCGCCAGCTCTCCAGGCAATCAAAGATGGTACGCTCCTGGGTACTGTATTTAATGATGCCAAGAATCAAGGCCAGGCAACCTTTAATCTTGCATATGCACTGGCTCAAGGCAAAACTATCAGATGGTGTTTTAATACTGAGCATTTCAATCCCTTTAATTGCATCTTCTTTTCTCTTTTTATCATTAAGTAATAGAAAACGAGTTATGTAGCGTGTAATGTTTGCAATAACCGTGTTTTCCATTACCGATAAAAGTGGGAATATTCCACTTTCACGACGTTCCTCTGTAAGGAGTGCGATCTTAAGTTTTTTAGCGTCAATAGGCGACTTTATCTTGATTTCCTTATTCTCAAGAATGATCTTGCCTGATTCAATTGCCCGGAGGCCAAATATCGCTTCAACCAACTTGACTAAAAAATAGAAAGAACCAGTCTCGAAATTTGATTGGATGCATTAAGTAAGATAAGCAACTCTTAATTTTGTATATGGGAGGCCGGTATCTATTTGCCGGCTTCCTATATTTTTGGCTTTTAATGCAGATGCCCCTAGTGAGATCTCGAAATCAGACAATTTCTTTTTCTCGTTCATTTCACTGTAAATTATTCTTTGAATAATTTGTTTGCAATAACCAAATTATACGATTATAATATAATCGGTGAAAATTGTGTTATTGACAAATTGCAATAGTTTTTTAAATATTGGGTTTTGCCAATAATCATTACAATAAATATCCATATATTAATTAATTAGGGGGCGTAATAATGCACTGGCCAGTAGTAGCAATTCTAGTTTCATTTCTTGCTTTTGGTGTAGCAGCATGGCTCTATACTTGGGTAAAATCTCAACCGTCATCCAACGCTGAGGTCGCCAGAGTTGGTGCCCTGATCCAAAAAGGTGCAAACACTTTTCTTGGACGGGAATACAGAATACTTGCGATATTTGTGGCAATAGTATCGGTACTTATTTTATTGTTCCTGCCGAACCCGATATGGAATGGCGATGTATCAAGGAACATCATGATGGCAATCTCTTATATTGTAGGGTCGGCTTTATCTGCATTGGCTGGCAAAATAGGTATCTTTGTTGCAACGATAGCTAATGTAAAGAGTGCAGAAGCAGCCACAAACAGCATGAACCGCTCGTTTATGTCAGGCTTCCGCGGAGGCGCTGTAATGGGAATGGCAGTAGTCGGATCAAGTCTTCTTGGTGTAACTGCAGTTCTTATGCTTACAGGAGATGCGACTTCAGTACTTGGATTCAGCTTTGGTGCTTCATCTCTTGCTCTTTTTGCAAAGGCAGGTGGCGGTATCTTCACAAAAACTGCCGATGTTAGCGCAGACCTTGCAGGTAAGGTAGAGCTTGGGATCCCTGAGGATGATCCTCGAAATCCTGCTGTTATTGCCGATAATGTCGGTGACAACGTTGGAGACGTTGCCGGTATGGGTGCTGATTTGTTCGATTCAAATGTTGCTTCAATGTCGGCTGCATTAATATTGGGTATGGCACTGGACGGCGGTATGGGAGCTAATACGAACATGATATTCTGCTATGCCTCACTAGGGCTTCTCGCGTCCATTGTAGGACTGCTGTTCGGGCGTATAGGCAAAAACGGCAATCCCGGCAGTGCACTTAATAAATGCACATATATTACTACGGCACTTTTCGCTGTCCTGACGGCGGGTGCAACTTATATCTTTAATTTCAACTGGCGTTATTGGGGAGCAGCGATTGTAGGATTACTTGTCGGTACAATCATCGGTATTGCTTCAGATTACTTTACCAATGATGCAAAGAAGCCTGTCCGTATGGTTGCGAGAGCTTCTAAATCTGGTCCGGCATTTACAATCCTTTCAGGATTCAGTTATGGACTTTACAGCGCATTCCCTGCACTTTTGGGAATAGGAATTTCAGCTGTTGCCTCGTTTTATATATGTGATGGAATTGATCCTAATACAAAAACCGATGCGCTCTTCGGGATTTCAATGGCTGCGATAGGAATGCTTTCTATCGTTGGTATGATTATTTCAAATGATGCGTACGGACCTATCGTGGATAATGCAAGAGGCCTTGTTGAAATGGGCGATCTTGGAGAAGAAGCCCTCAGAATAACAGATGAGCTTGATAGCGCTGGAAATACAGTGAAGGCGATCACAAAGGGATTTGCAGTAGGTGCTGCTGGATTGACTGTTATTGCCCTTTTGGGTGCCTATGTGTCTGAAGTCAATGATGCATTACTAGAAAAGGGTATGGATATTATCAACGGCTTTGACATAATGAATCCACTTGTATTCTTCGGAATGATTATTGGTATTGCGATTCCAGCTGTCTTTTCAGCAATGCTGATTATGGGTGTTGATCGTAATGCACAGCGTATGATTGGTGAGATTCATCGACAGTTCAAGGAAATACCTGGGCTTAAGGAAGGTAAAAAAGACGTTATACCTGAATACGACCGATGCATTGACATAGCAACGAAAGGTGCATTGAGGGAACTGATCCCTGCAGGCCTTATAGTAATACTGGCAACCCTTCTGGTTGGTTTTGTAGGTGGGGTCAGGGCTATAGCAGGTTTCATTACGGGTAATATTATGAGTGGTCTCCTGCTTGCTCTGTTAATGGGTAATGCCGGCGGAACATGGGATAATGCAAAGAAATATGTTGAGGCTGGTAATGAAGGCGGAAAAGGTTCTGAAGCACACAAGGCAGCTGTTGTAGGTGATACGGTTGGCGATCCGTTCAAGGATACCGCAGGACCGTCCATCAATACTCAGATTACTGTTGTTTCACTGGTTGCATCTCTTACTGCAGGAGTGTTCGCTTCATTCTCACTGTTTAAGTAAGAATCGGCTAAAATATTAAATCCGAAAATATAAATCAAGGACGGTTCATGATTGACCTGAACCGTCCTTTTTTCCTAATACTATTATTTTTTTGTATCTTTGATGTTTGAGATGTCTGCCTCGATAGGATCATCTATTGTTGCAGGAGGACCATTCACGGCAGCAGGGTTGAGGATTTCTTTAATGGATTTGTCTTTATATATAGTGATCAAAATATTACGGATAAGTAAAAAGGTAATTGGTCCTATAATAAGACCGGCAAAACCAATCAATTTGAGTCCGGTATACATTGCGAGCAGTGTCAGCAATGGATAAACGCCAATTTGCTGTCCCACCACTTTTGGCTCGACAGTTTGGCGTATGACTAATACAACTACATAAAGTATCAGTATGGAGACTCCCATTTTTATGTCACCTGTTACAAAAGAATATAGTGACCATGGAATCAAAATTCCGCCTGCTCCGAGCACCGGAAGCGCATCAATGACTGCAATTATAACAGCAAGCAGTAAGGAGTATTCAACACCTATGATACTAAGACCAATCAATACTTCGGTAAATGTGATTACCATTAATATCATTGCTGCCCTAAGGTAACCGAATATTGCCGAAAACAGATCATTTTTAATAGATAAAAGGCGGGTGATCCAGGTCTCTGGCAACTGATGACGTAGAGCCGATGCGATTTTATGTCGGTCCTTTAGCATGAAGAATGTTGCCAGGATGGTTATAATCGTAAATATAATGGCTTCAGGAAGGGAAATGGCGGTTATGAACGCGCCCTTCACGATTGTTTTACCAAAGTTAGTAATGGTACTTGACAGATTAGAGATAACACTTCCAAGATTATCTGTGATCTCTGTAGGAAGCCATTCGATATACTCGGAACCTTTGTTCATCAAGTCCAGTATTTGTATATAGAGGTTTGACAAAAACCCGGGAGCGACAGTAACTAGAATTTTTATTTCATCAACTAACCTGAGTACAGCAAGAACAGTTAGCATGACAACGATTGCAATTAATAAAAGCAACGCAACAGGCGCGACAATTTTTCGGCTGATATGCAGCTTGTTAGTGAATAACTTAATTATTGGCTCCATTATAGAGGAAAGAGCAAAGGCGATTAAAAAAGGCAGAAGGAAAAATGCCAGCCGGAAGGAGATGAATACGCCTGCCACCACTGATACCACTACGATTGCAAATAAAAGGATCCTTTTTTGATTGTTCTTTAATTTTAGATTCATAATTAACTCCTATTACTATATATTAGATTATACGTATCATTCCGTCAATCTCCTGATTTTTTTATTTCTCAATAATTGCCTAGAAAGTATAAAATAGCATGGGAAATGAATCCTGAGTGACAATAGAGTGCCAATTTTGTATAATGAATTTATTGTGTAAATTTTATTGTACAAAGGTATGGACTTTATCTATCTGCAGATTACAGGAGGAATGGCAATGGAAATTGAAAATTGTGATATCATCGGGCCGTCCGCAATTATGGTTATCTTTGGCGGAACCGGGGATCTGACCCACAGGAAACTGATGCCAGCTTTATATAATCTGGTATATGACAAGTTAATGCCGCAATGCTTTGCGGTTGTTTGTGTCGGACGCAGAGAGATGAGCCAGGAAAACTACAGGAACGGTATTCATGAATCACTGAAAAAGTATTCGCGAAATAATATAGAAGAGAAGCACTGGTCAAGACTTAGAGAACTGATCTATTATTATCAGTTTGATTTTACCGATGAAAGTGGTTATTTCGGGTTAAAGGATTATCTGGAAATGTTGAACAGTAAATCACACGCCGGTGGGAACTGTATCTTTTATCTGGCTGTTGCTCCCGAGTTTTTTGAAACGATTGTGCATGGCTTGCATATTAGTGGATTAGCCCAAAAAAATGGTGCATGGAACCGGTTGGTGATTGAAAAACCGTTCGGGAAGGATTTGAAGACTGCAAGAGTACTCAATAGCAAGCTGCTTGAGGTATTCAACGAAAGCAGTATATACAGAATTGACCATTACCTTGGAAAGGAAATGATCCAGAATATCATGGTACTGCGATTCTGTAATTCTGTATTCTCGTCTGTGTGGAGTAATAAATATATTGATAATATACAGATTTCCCTGACAGAGCAATACGGAGTCGGTACAAGAGGCGGGTATTATGAGCATTCCGGTGCTGTACGGGATATGGTACAGAACCATATAGTTCAGATTCTATCACTGGTAGCTATGGAACCTCCGGTGAATCTTAAAACGGATTCAATACGAACTGAGAAGCTGAAGGTTATTCAGGCTATTGAGGAATATACATGTGAAACACTCAGTGAGAATGTAGTGTTCGGGCAGTATGGAAATGGTGTGATCGATGAGATAACAGTACCGTCTTACAGGGAAGAGGACAAGGTGCCGGAGGATTCGAACACAGAAACGTTTGTTGCGTTGAAGCTGAATATCAACAACTTCAGATGGGCAGGGACACCATTTTATATCAGGACGGGCAAAAGGATGGCACAGAGATCGGCACAGATTGTGATACAGTTTAAATCTCTTCCAAACATTCTATATTTCCAGGATAACAACAAACAGGAGCCTAACCTGCTTGTAATAAGGATACAGCCAAATGTCGGTGTATTTTTTCAGTTCAATACAAAGGATTTCAGTACGCACAATGATATTGTCTCAACAAAGATGGACTCCAGTCATATCAGCCCTTCTCAGGGGAATACGCCTGAGGCGTATGAACGCCTGATCCATGATATACTACGTGGAGATTCAACTCTGTTTTCCAGATGGGATGAGGTGGAAGCCTCATGGATGTTTGCGGACAGAATCATCGGATACAGAGAACAGAAAAAGCTTAATTTCCCTAATTATGAAGCAGGGACTATGGGACCTGTCAGAGCATCTGAAATGTTGGAAAGAGACGGAAGGCACTGGTGGAATATATAGAATATGTTTGCTTCAGGCCTAATCAGCTGAGAGGTTATTTAGTAATCACCAGTGTGGACGGTCGGGATCAGCTATCTGTAACAGGGGTAAGCGGAGAGTCGTATATGATACAGTTCTTACCGTTGTGCTTGCCGTCATATAGCCTGCGGTCTGCTTCAAGGATGATATCCTGATACACGGTGAAATTTTTACTGGAACATACACCTATTGTAATCGTCAGATTAATAGTCTCGTCGTTGTATAAGAAAACAGAGTTGGCGATTTCTTTATGGATCCTTTCTATGCAAGTAGAAGCTCCTTCAAGTGTGGATCTGCTGAAGAGAATTAGAATCTCATCACCACCCCAGCGGGAAATGTAGTCCGATTCTCGAACATTTTCTTTAATAGCTTGAACGACTCTCTTCAAGACCTTATCTCCACAGTCATGGCCATAAAGGTCATTTATCTTCTTAAAATTATCAATATCTGCAATTGCTGTTACAAATTCAGTATTACTCTTTCTCCTGAAATCCAGTGCTGCTTCCAACCGTATCTTCATAGCTCTTCTATTTAGAAGCTGTGTGAGTGAATCACGGCTGGCCAGTTCAGATAGCCTCGAATTGAGCTGCCTAAGCTTTGCCTCATCATTTTCAATTCCTTTGAGAAACACCAGCATAATATAAAATATCATAATAGATATTATTACTAGGTTAACAACATACAATAAATCAAGATAGCTCTGCTTTGGGTAAATCTGAATGGATGATAAGTCAGTTAGCTTGGGGAGTACTCTTAAGGTGAGGAGCAGAAGACAGACAAAGCTATTTGTTAAATAAGCGAGTATCTTGCTGGAATTTGTTATCCTGACAACATGGTGGCTGGCAAATGCTGTGCATATCAGAAACAGTTCAAACCCACTGTTTGGGCCTATGACAATCACTGCAAAAAAAGCATGTATAATGATTTCAAAAAGGAGATACTTAAGAACACTTGTATTATTTGTTACAAAAAACAAAATGAACAGGCCTGTATAAAATAGTGTGCTGATAATGTTAAGTACAGTCATAAAAATACTGCCGATGCTATAGAAGAATATAGCATAAAATAAATGAGCGAATAGCATCCCGCCCAGTATTTGATAGAATAATATAAAGTCTTTCTTAAAACGGATTTCCCGTTCACTCATATTATTAACGACCTTACTTAGAATATTAAGCTGATTATTGTCTCTTTTGTATCAGAGTCGAGTCACTTTTGCAGCAGAATATCATTATATAACATATTTTTTGGCAATGCAACAATGCACTTATACGTATAATTTGTCATATAAGCATATCAACAGAGTGCAAGATAGTAATCAGGATTCAGGAGACTGCTGCAATAGGCATACAACGGCTTTTTCAAGTTGATGTTCCTTTATCTCTGTGACTTTTATATGAAGGCCGAATTCTTCGAGTTCAGGATTGCTTCCGTCATCCGGGATATATCCGAGCCTGCCGAATACAAATCCGCCAAAGGTATCATAATCATCCTCTGGCAGAATAACACCCAGTTGTTTCTCCACATCGTCCAGAGGCGCGATACCGCGGACCTTCCAAGTCTGAGAGTCGACACGTTCAATCGGTACAGGTTCCTCCGGCGCGGTCTCGTCATCCTCAAGATCACCTACCAACTCTTCAAGGAGATCATTCATTGTTACAATGCCATTCATACCGCCAAATTCATCCAGAACTATTGAAAAATGCTGACGGCTCTTTTTCATATTACGGAACAATATATCCGCCCTGACGGATTCCGGAACGAAATATGCGGGTTTGACAGCTGTTTTTAGTATGTTTTCCCGTGTTTTGTCCTTGATTCTAAAATATTCTTTCGAACTCAAGACACCAATAATGTCATCTGTAGTCTCATCGCATATTGGATAAATATTATGTCTGCTTTCTATTATTGTTTTTTCCCACTGCTCGATACTCTCGTCCAGCCACAGCAGAGACACCTCTGTCCGATGGGTCATAATCTCCCTTGCAGTTTTATCATCAAACTCAAAAACATTTTGAATCATGACTTTTTCCTGTATATCAATTGTGCCTTTTTCGCTGCCCTCATCCACCATCATACGAATCTCTTCTTCAGTGACTGCTTCGTCAGCCGCATGGGGATCGATACCAAAAAGGCGAAGGATTATGTTGGTTGATACTGTCAGGAACCATACAAGAGGCGCGAATATACGGGAAATAAAGTATACAAAACCTGATATAGAGAGCGCAAGTTTCTCAGCTTTTCTCATTGCGATTCTCTTTGGAACCAGTTCACCTAATACAAGTGTAAAATATGACAGAATAAGTGTGATAACAATAACCGAGATTGTATCCAATGTTCGCTCAGGGATTTTTATACCTAATTGTATCAGCCACCGGACAAGTCTTTCAGAAAAGTTGTCGGCGGCAAAGGCGCTTCCTAAAAATCCGGCAAAGGTTATCCCAACCTGTATTGTTGATAAAAAACGAGCCGGCTGGCTGGTCAGTTTTGCAAGCCTTATAGCACTTTTGTCTCCTGTGGCAGCTAGCTTGGCCATTCTGGTATCGTTCATTGAAATTACAGCGATTTCAGCACATGCAAATACTGCATTGACTATGATCAGGGTAAACTGTAAGAGAAGCTGCCATAGTATATGACTATCAGACAAAGATATTACCTCCCCGAAATACTTGCTTTTGATAATGTAAAAAACGGCACATCAACAGTATGGATAAAACATCAATCCATATGCAGCACCGTCTAGCTTTTATGGTAAAAAAGTATGATCGTTCAGGCAAAGGGGAATCGTCCACTTGAGAATTTCACTCCTTTTAACTTAATTTTAAAATACCATATCATAGGAGCTAAGTCAAGAATTGTGTAATTTTGTTCTTTATATCTAGATTGGTTATGACCATATATTTCCGGGATCTACGCCATACGCTTGGACTACCTCCAGTTCATTGCTGTTTGCGATATCCTTCGGTGTAACGATAAGTCCGCCGTCGGAGTCCAAATCGATATCATAGTAGCGGTATGCCTGCCATATAAGATGGGAACATTGCGTACCTGATAGTTTCTCTTGATCTGAAAATTTGCGATTGAAGATACCTGCTGAGATCCTGTATGGAATGCCGGTAAGGCAGTCGATAGCTTTCTGCGCGATTGATTCTGTCAAATCTCTTGGGGCATTTTTCAGCCGAAGTACAATGAAATTCGGATAGTTTGTCCATTTGTCGATGTCCTGAACTGTGGAATCAGTACCAACGACAACTGCTTCCAGTGTTTTTCCCTGTTTCTCATCAATAACAATTCCCGAGTGACCTTGACGCCAGCCATAAGTGTGGGAGGCTTTTGTTATGATAATGTCACCGTTGTGAAGCGGTGCCAGCTGTGTGCCATTGATGAGATTGCCTTCTTCATCTACCACAGATTCTTCTCTTGAAATAATGCTGTTTCTCTCACAAATAATGCGTATCTTTCTGAAGAAATTCTCCTGAAAATGAAAAATTCGTCTCCTGGAATCATGGTATCGTTCTCTCAGTTCATCTATTGATGCTCTTCCAAGACCTGTTTGATAAAAAAGCACTTTATAATCTGTATCCGAGAGCTCATTCTGTACTAAAATTGGGTTAATATCAATTTTTGGATAGTTCGGTGATATATGTGTCTCACCCTCTGTCAGGGCAGTAGCGACAGTAAGCGTTAGAAAGGCCACAAGGATTAGCAGCAAAACATCAACAACTCTACATAAATTGTTTTTTCTTATTTTTCTGATCAACTGATAGCCTCTCTTCATCAGGCCCTTCTCCAGACAAGCAGAAGTATTGATTTGTCTTTCATAAAATTTTCCTTAACATGCTATTTTGTATAGTTTACCCAAATATATAAAAACCATGCACATAAAAACTATATGAACTCTTGACAAATGATTGCATTCTTGATAACATTCTTAAAAATACATGATAATGCAATGACAGGGATAACACACTGCAATATGTGTTTCAGAGAGCTGTTGGTTGGTGAGAAACAGCACACAGGGCAGATTATGGACTCTCCCTTGAGCAGTCAACTGAAAACCGGTGAAACAATGTATTTCCCGGCGTATAGGCGTGAACGGGTTTTCCGTCGTTAACCGGAAGGGCATTTATATTATTGATGCCATCAAGAGGGTATGTTTATACCAATTAGAGTGGTACCACGGAAGTTAAGGCTTTCGTCTCTGACAGAATTGTCATGGACGAGGGCTTTTTTAGTTAGCAGGGTAAGATTATTAAAGATCAATTATTTTGGAGGGTTATATGATGAAGATTGCATTTTCCACACTTGGATGTCCGGATTTTGACTGGACCGATATTTATTCGATGGCAAAGGATATTGGCTTTAACGGTATTGAGATCCGTGGTCTGGGAAAGGACATCTTTGCCGTTGCGGCAAAGCCATTTACCGAAGCTCAACTTCCGCTGACGGCAAAAAAGCTTTCGGAACTGCGACTGGAAATACCCTGCCTGTCTTCCGGATGCTGTCTGAAGTTCGCTGACAAAAAAGAAGAGAACCATATTGAAATTCTCCAATACATAGAACTTGCAACCAAACTTAAAACGCCATATATTCGAGTCCTTGCTGATCTGGATCCGCAGGCCGACGGTGAGGTAGATGATGAAGTGGTGCTTACTGCTTTGAAGCGTTTGATTCCCATAGCTGAAGCCAGAGGAGTGACGCTGCTTGTAGAGACAAACGGTGTCTATGCTGATACCAAGCGTTTGTGCAACCTGCTGAACCATGTCGAAAGTGATGCAGTGGGAGCCCTCTGGGATCTGCACCACCCTTATCGATATGCTGGGGAATCTGCAGGACAGACAGTGCAGAATCTCGGTGTATATATTAAGTATGTACACGTTAAGGATTCCGTGATGGAGGATGGAAAGATATGCTACAAGATGATGGGCGAAGGGGATATGCCCATTGATGATTTCATGAATGCGCTTCGTTCTATCAATTATGATGGTTATGTATCACTTGAATGGGTTAAACGCTGGGCTCCGGATTTGAGTGATGCAGGTATTGTGTTCCCTCAATTCGCCAACTTTATGAGTCGGTATATGGAAAAGGGAGTGCAGAAAGGCCGTCTCTTCTATAATAATGCCAAAACAGGCCAGTTTGTATGGGAGAAGGATACACTGATCGATCTGACATTCCCGCAGGTACTTGATCGCATTGTTGATGAGTTTCCAGACCAGTATGCTTTCCGCTATACTACAATGGATTATACCAGAACATATTCCGAATTCAGAGATGATGTGGATACATTCGCACGGGCGCTGCTTGCAATGGGTGTCAAGCAGGGAGACCATGTGTCAATCTGGGCGACGAATGTACCTGCATGGTATATTACCTTTTGGGCTGCTACCAAAATCGGTGCGGTTCTGGTCACGGTCAATACCGCCTACAAGATATACGAAGCGGAATATCTGCTCCGTCAGTCTGACACACATACTCTGGTAATGATTGATGGATACAAGGATTCCGACTATGTGTCAATCATAAAAGAGCTATGTCCTGAACTTGAAACTGCTGAGGCAGGAAAGCCATTGCATATGAAGCGCCTTCCCTTCTTGCGCAATATAGTAACCGTCGAATCAAGACAAAAGGGATGCCTGACCTGGGATGAAGCCATGGCTATGGCCGATAGGGTGCCTGTGGAGGAAGTTTACCGCCGGGCGGCATCCATGAACAAGCACGATGTCTGCAATATGCAGTACACCTCGGGTACTACTGGATTTCCAAAAGGTGTTATGCTGACCCATTATAATGTAGTGAACAATGGTAAAAATATTGGTGACTGCATGGACCTTTCAACTGCTGACCGAATGATGATCCATGTACCGATGTTCCACTGCTTTGGCATGGTGCTGGCGATGACAGCATCGATGACCCATGGTGTTACCATGTCCCCGATGCCTTATTTTTCGCCGAAACTTTCGCTTGAGTGTATAAACAAGGAAAAGATTACTGCATTCCATGGTGTACCAACAATGTTTATTGCCATGCTGGAGCATGAGGATTTTGCAAAAACTGACTTCTCCCACATGAGAACAGGCATCATGGCCGGCAGCCCGTGTCCTGTCAAAGTTATGCAGGATGTGGTTGACAAGATGAATATGAATGAAATCACGATTGTATTCGGCCAGACCGAATCCTCGCCGGGTTGTACTCAGAGCCGCGTGGACGATTCTATTACTCTGCGTGTAAATACGGTCGGACGTGCGCTTCCGGGCGTGGAATGCAGGATCGTCGATCCCGAAACGAACCAGGAACTACCTCCAAATACAGATGGTGAGTTTGTGGCAAGAGGCTACAATATTATGAAGGGCTATTACAAGATGCCTGAAGCCACTGCGGCGGCAATTGATGAAAATGGATGGCTGCATACAGGTGACTTGGCCAGATGCGATGAAAATGGGTATTACAAGATCACCGGTCGTATTAAAGATATGATTATCCGCGGTGGGGAAAACATATATCCAAAGGAGATTGAGGATTTCATATACACCCATCCGAAGGTCAAAGATGTACAGGTCATAGGTGTGCCTGACAAGCAATATGGCGAAGAGATCATGGCGTGTGTAATCCTGAAGGCCGGCGAAGAGCTGACAGATGAGGAACTGAAGGAATATATCCGTACCCATATGGCTAAGCACAAGACCCCAAGATATATCGAATTTGTTCAGGAATTTCCCATGAATGCTGCGGGTAAGATTATGAAATATAAGATGCGCGAATGGGCTGTGGAGAAATTATCACTGCAGGTTGATAACAGTATCGAAACAGCATAGCAGAACAGAATACAGGGGGACGGTTTCTTTGTGACACAAAAGAATCGTCCTTTTTTTTGTCTGTGAGTTATCTGAGACTTTTTTGGTAATATTATGGTATAATAACCTCAACAAGTGAGGTTATTATACGCCTCCGGCAGAATTTATGCGCGTGCGAATTTTTCGTCTGATACTAATGGTGCCGAAACGCACATGCGCTATTATACCATGAAAAATCATGGTATAATAACCAATACCCTTTTTGTAATTTATATCGAAAGGATAAATTCGATGAAGTATTATTTTGAAGAAATCAATGATGTGCTCAAGGAGCGGGAAACAACCGCAAGCGGTATTGAATCATCAAAGGCTGAAGCCCTTATAGAAAAATATGGGAAAAACAAGCTGGCGGAGGTAAAGAAAAAAAGCGTATTCCAAAGGCTTCTTGAACAATTGAAGGATCCGATGGTCATTGTTTTGATAGCAGCTGCAGTAATTTCCGGTGTTGCAGGAGAAATTGCAGACGTTGTGATTATTCTTCTCGTTGTTGTACTCAATTCTATTCTTGGCGTTGTTCAGGAAGGAAAGGCCGAAATGGCTATCGAGGCCCTTCAGAAAATGGCGTCACCCTATTCGAAGGTGAGAAGAGACGGACATGCGATACAGATCAAATCCGAAGATATTGTGCCCGGTGACATTGTTCTGCTGGAGGCAGGCGATGCAGTTCCGGCCGATATGAGGCTGATTGCCGCATCAAGTTTAAAGATCGAGGAAGCATCTCTGACGGGAGAATCCGTGCCGTCTGAAAAATACAGTCATGTTATCCCCGCGGTAGATCAGGAGATATCGCTTGGCGACCGTCACAATATGGCATATATGGGCACGAGCGTAGTGTATGGCCGTGGAGAGGGTGTCGTAGTACAGACAGGTATGTTAACGGAGATGGGCAAGATTGCAAATTTCATCTCCTCATCAGTTGATGAAAAAACACCACTGCAAAAGACACTGTCCGGATTGAGCAGGATATTGAGCATTTGTGTGCTTGGCATCAGTGTTTTCATATTTATCTTTGGAGTACTTCAGAGCGGAGGTTTTACAGGCAGCAATGTTTTGGAAATGTTTCTGCTGGCCATCAGCCTGGCTGTTGCTGCAATACCCGAGGGACTGGTTGCCGTTGTAACTGTTGTTTTATCCATCGGTGTGACCAGAATGTCTAAGCGCAACTCTATTATCAGGAAGCTGACAGCGGTTGAAACGCTGGGCTGTACACAGATTATATGCTCGGATAAGACAGGAACACTGACGCAGAACAAGATGACAGTAGTCGATGCTTTTGGAGATACCTACAAGCTTGCCGCTGCTATGGCCCTTTGTAATGATGCCGAACTGGCTGACGATGAGGGAAATACCATTGGAGAGCCTACTGAAAGTGCACTGGTTCGCTATGCTTATGATATGGGTCTGAAGAAGCCGGATCTGGAGGCAGGATCTCCACGTGTTGCAGAGGCTCCCTTTGATTCCGTCAGAAAGATGATGTCTACTATCCACAAGGAGTCTGACGAAAGGTTCATTCAATATACAAAAGGAGCACCGGACGAACTTCTGAAAAAATGTACCACAATGCTGACGGAGCAGGGGATCGTTCCATTGACGGATGATCTTCGAGGGCGAATTCTTGCGCAGAATAAAGAGATGGCCGATAAGGCGCTGCGCGTCCTTGGGGCTGCTATGAAGGAAAGCGGCAGGCTTCCCGAGGATGTTTCACCTGAAAGTCTGGAACGGGATATGACTTTTATCGGCCTGACCGGTATGATCGACCCGGTCCGTCCCGAAGTTAAGGCGGCTATCAAGGAATGCCGCAAGGCAGGAATCAAGCCGATTATGATCACCGGAGACCATCGTGATACCGCTATAGCCATAGCAAAGGAACTGGGCATCATTACAGATGACAGCCAGGCTATTACTGGAGCGGAACTTTCTCAGATGTCTGATGAAGACTTTGAGAAAAATATTGGGCATTTTGCCGTGTATGCCCGTGTTCAGCCGGAGCACAAGGTTCGTATAGTCAATACATGGAAGAAGCATGGCAAAATCACAGCAATGACCGGTGACGGCGTGAATGATGCGCCTGCCTTGAAATCTGCCGATATTGGCGTTGGCATGGGGATTACCGGTACTGATGTATCGAAAAACGTTTCGGATATGGTGCTGGCCGACGATAATTTTGCTTCCATTGTCTATGCGGTTGAGGAAGGCCGTAGGATTTATGATAATATCAGAAAGGCGATACAATTCCTGCTTTCGGCTAACCTGAGTGAGGTAGTGGCTCTGTTTGCCGCGACACTCATGAGCTTCAAGCTTTTTGCACCAATTCATATTCTGTGGATTAATTTGGTGACAGATACCTTCCCAGCAATTGCACTGGGCATGGAGGAAGCAGAGCCGGATATCATGGAAAGACCGCCGCGAAGTGTTGATGAAGGGATTTTTTCAAACGGAATGGGCTTCGGTATTATTTACCAGGGAATAATTGTGGCAGTACTGACATTGGCATCTTTCTTTATTGGCAAAAATCAGTCGCAGATCACCGGCATGACAATGGCATTCCTGACGCTCTCACTGTGCGAAGTATTTCATTCCATTAATATGCGCTCGCGAACAAAATCCATCTTTGGGCTGAAGACACACAATAAGTACCTGACAGGAGCTATGCTATTATCATTTGTACTGACACTTGGGGTAATTTATATTCCAGGTATTAACACACTGTTTGATCTTGAGGCTCTTTCTGTCTCGAATCTAGTGATTGGCATAGGTCTTGCAATTATAATCATTCCAATTGTGGAGATGGTCAAAGTGGCGCAAAGAGTAGTATTGAAGCGGTCGTAGCATGAACTGGAGAATATGCGAACCGGAGTATTCAGGAGAGGATGCTTGATATGCAGACTAAATGGAACAAGACATTATTTTGGAAACAGAGGAGACTACTATGAATTGGCTGAAGAAATTTATGTATGGAAGATATGGATCTGATCAGCTTTCACTGGCATTGTTAATATTTTCGGTGCTTCTGACGTTTATTGCCCGGTTTGCACGGGTTCCACTGCTGTCACTTATCAGCTACATTCCGCTTGGATGGTGTATCTTCAGAATGCTGTCCAAGAATATAAATAAAAGAAGTATGGAGAACTACAAGTTTTCCATGCTTATCAGTCCTGTATATGCGTGGCTTATGAAAATGCGCAGGAAAATTGGAGAATCAAAGATACACAGGTTTATGAAATGTCCGAAATGTAAGGCTGAATTGAGGCTTCCAAAGGGAAAAGGAACAATCGTTGTCACCTGTCCCAAATGCAGAAATGAATTTAAAGCAAAGACATAGCGAGGGCCGGTTTGCTGGAACTTGACAAAAATGCCCATATGTTATATAATAATATAATCAATTTGCACTGCAACTAACTACAGTACAAACTGAGCAGGCGATGGACCGGAAGCGGTTCGTGGGGCTGGGCCGGTAACGGCAGCAGATTGGGGAAACTAAATCTGTGGGACAGTAATATGTTCCACGGTTTTTTTTATTTATGGCCATTTGCGAGGCATACCGGCTAAAATCTCAGGGGCTCGATGCTCCGGATGCATGGGCGAGCAGAAAGTATGTTGAGTGCGCAAGCACGGATTTCCTTTGCAACATACAAAATGACG
>JAEYRF010000080.1 GCA_023409615.1 Bacillota bacterium
CTTACAATATTTGCGGCTACTGCAGCCTGCCCCAGAATTAATGCACCTATGATGCCCAGCGTAGGTCCAATCGGGCCGGGAACCCTTACCCCCGCCTCACGTATCAGTTCAAAGGACAACTCCATTAAAATGATTTCGACAATAGACGGGAATGGCACTTTCTCTCTGTTGGCTTCTATTGCAAGCAGCAGATCCGTCGGTATCATTTCAACGTGATAATTATTAATTGCCACATAAATTGCAGGCAGCAGCAATGCCAAAAATAAAGCCATATAGCGCACAAATCGTAATAGATTAACGTATGGAAATCTAATGTATATGTCTTCTGCAGAGTGCATGAAATCAAATACAGTTGTTGGGACAACCAATACATTTGGCGATCCGTTCACAATGATTGCGACCTTGCCGGTAACCAATAATTCCGCCACATAATCAGGCCTTTCGGTGGAAATCATCTGCGGTGAAGGAAAAATCGTGCTGTCCTCAATCAATTGCTCCAATATACCGGAATCAAGCATATAGTCTACATGTATGCTTTCAAGTCTGCGCTTCACCTCATCTATCAGACTCTCATTTGCTACATCCTTTATGTACAGTATCGAACATGGTGTTTTGCTGACCTTTCCCACGACGACATCATCGACAATCAAGTTCTCATTCTTCAGCCGCTTCCTGATCTGTGAGCTGTTTGTCCTGAGAATCTCGTTAAATGCCTCCTGAGGACCTCTTATAACGATCTCATTTGCCGGCTTTTCTACGCCCCTGTGTTCCCACCCTTTTACATCAGCTGTAAAAGCCACGGTCAGACCTTCCACAAAAAGAGCACAGCCGCCAAAGTTAATTTCCTCAATGGCTTTGCTGTAGGATTTTTCAATTTTTACCTGATTATGAGGCAATAATTGATTAGATATGAATTCATGAAGATCTTCCGCATTATTATGTAACTCCTTGATTGAATCGACCATCAGAGGCTTCAGAATATAGTTATTTATGATTTCTCTGTCAGTCATTCCATCGAAAAACATGATAAATGCCCTTGCCAGTTCATTTTCATATCTGATGGAAAATTCACGCACTATGATATCGCAGTTCACAGGTATACTGTATATCTTCTTCATGAACGCAAGGCTGACATCTATATCGTCAGATATTTTGTCTGAGGTTTCCGGTTTCTTCTTAGCTTCGTCATTTTTTGTCTCTATCTCACGTTCTATTCTATCCTGCTTACTATATTGTTTAATGTCCTGTTTGTCGTTTGCTTTACTGTCCTGAGTACACATATCTGAACTTGAACCGTCTGTTCCTGAATCATCCGGCGCCCTCAGTGTGAACTGTTCCTGCTTATTAGGTTCAGTAAAAAATAGGATTTTTTTAAACACATTGCTGATAGATGCCAAAGCTCTGCCCTCCCGGAGTTTTCCCAATAATATATTAAATGCCATATTATGGTCTCAATTATTATCATCTATTTCATAACGCTTTATTCATATGGCACTATTTACCTTTGCACACATACGGCAGATACAAAATAAGATATATGGAAAGGATGGTTGATATCGCGAAGGGGTTGTTCATACAGTGAAGTGTCTGGAATCTATTTCTCCTATAGGTCTTACACTATTGTCAATTATAGTTGCACTGATTTTCGTGTTTTCATTCGACAGTGACGAACTTGATGTTCTCGGTAATGCTTTCATAGGTATTGGCGGCATCATGATTATTACAGCGTCACAGGGCGGTTTTTTAAATGGGCTCAGTGGAAATGATTTTGAAGAGGCCATGCTTGAGGCATAGCTGCTAAATCTACAGAATTAAAATCTCCGGGGCATCGAGCCAGGATGCATGGGCGAGCAGATGACGCAGTCATCGACCAGCCCCCGGCGATTTTAGCCGGATATGCTTCGCAAATGGCTGGTAATAGAAAAAAACAGCGAACTTCATAATTTATGAAATCCGCTGTTTCTGCTGGTCGGAGTGACGTGACTTGAACACGCGACCTCTTGCACCCCAAGCAAGCACTCTAGCCAAACTGAGCTACACCCCGATAGCGCATTTTGAATTATAGCATAGTTTGACTGCGGTTGTAAAGCATTTCTAATGCTTTAGATCACGACACCTTTGGTCATGACTCACAGTTTAGTTTATCGCCTCTTACCTGTTATAAGTACATAGATAACATACGCAACAAAGGCTAATATCGCCAGGGGAAGCACAATCCTAAGTGCAAATCCCAGTAGTTTAATTGCTACAATTGCAAGTACAACGATGATGATCACTGAAATCACAGTATTGATTGCATTTTTCATATAAATCACTCCTTATTACCATTTTACAGGGCACCTGACCTTTTTATGCCTATTGGTCGATTCCCTGCCGCATTTTTTGCGTCTCTGATAATAAATACGTAATATCGTGAGGAATGTCTTATAATTTCTTCCGCGAAATCCTTTCAACTGCCTCCAGAGTATGAAGTATATCTGCCTCTGTATTAAAGCATCCGACAGAGAATCTCACAGCACCTCTTTTCCCGGTACCTATAATATCATGTGCCCCGGGCGCACAGTGAATTCCTGCACGGGTGTAAATCCCATATTCACTATCCAGTACATAACTAAGTTCCGTGGAATCCATACTGCCCAGATTGATCGCTGCAATACCTGAATTTCTGCTACTGTCAGCCACACTGTATATGCTGACTCCAGGAATAGCCAACAGTCCATCAATCAGCATCTTCACAAGCTTGTGCTTGTATTCTCCAATTTGCTCAACACCAATTCCCGCAACATACCGCGCACCTGTTCCAAGGCCAACGATTCCAGGTGTATTCAATGTTCCGCTTTCCAACAGATCCGGCATAAACTCAGGCTGGTACTTATACTCGGAATTGCTCCCGGTACCGCCCTCCATAAGCGGTTTGAGCCTAATGCCCTCACCGACATACAAAAATCCGGTACCCTGGGGACCTAGCAGACCCTTATGTCCCGGTGCAGCCAGCATCCCGATGTGCTGTTTCTTTACATTAACCTGAATGGAACCGGCGCCTTGCGATGCATCCAGCAAAAAAACGATTCCAGCTTCCGATGCTATTCTGCTAATTTCACCTATGGGCATTACAATACCGTTAACATTGGAGGATAAAGTACAGACAATTAGAGTTGTATTACTCCTGATTGCCATTTTTATGTCATCCGGTTCGACCTCACCAAGACTGTTTCCCTTTAATACAGACACTTCAATGCCAATATCACGCTCAAGCGTTCTTAATGGGCGCATCACAGAATTATGCTCCATTCCGGTTGTAATTACATGACATCCGGGTGAAACGATCCCTTTTATTGCTATGTTTAGTGCCTCTGTAGCGTTTTTAGTAAAGGAAAGGTGCATAGGGTCGGATATGCCAAATAAACTGCATATGACGTCTCTGGCTGCCGTAACAGCCATCCCAGCCTTTATGGAGAGCGGGTGACCACCCCTTCCCGGATTTGCACAATACTCACGCATACATCTGTCCATCTCTTGACAGACACACTCGGGCTTTGGAAATGAGGTCGCAGCATTGTCTAGATAAATCATCGATTGCACCGTATTGTTACATAATATCTATTACTATACTATGTAAACTAAACAGAGCTGTTCGTGATTAATTATATATTCTATCTACTCACCACATAATGCTTGAAACAAATCTTTCCAGCATCGCCGATACCTCAGCTCTGCTAGCCTTACCCTTCGGGTCAAATCGGTTGGCACCCTTTCCGTTTATAATACCGGCTCTTTGCATGGCGGTAACAGCATCCCATGCGTAACCACTGATTTTATTTTTGTCCGCAAATGGCTCAGTACTTTCTGTTACCTGGGCTAAAGCCAATCCCATGCGTTGAGAATAGTTGTACAGGATCACAGCCAACTGTTCACGGGTTACTTCCTGATCAGCGGAGAACCGGTTATTCCCGACGCCTTGAACAATACTGTTCCTGGCTGCCCATTGCACATAAGAAGCATAATATGCATTCTCTTTGATATCAGAAAAGCTCGTTGTACTATATTCTTCAGGAATAATTCCGCTGAGTCTGCCCAGGACTGTGACAATCATACCTCTTGTCATGCTCATTCCAGGATCAAAGCGGTTCGCTCCTGTGCCCTGAAACAGATTTCTTGCCGTCACAAAGTCAATATACTCTGCAGCCCAATGGTTTTCAGTGTCGATGAAATCCATTGCATTGTCAATTATCGCAAAAACGGCGGAGCCTGTGAGAGGAACAGTAAGCAAGCCATCTCTTACAGCAGACATCCTGATAATATCCATCTCTCCATTTGAATTTATTAGCGCTGCAACCGTACCTCTTCCTCTATCCGGTACCGGAAGCCGGGCTGTAATATTTCCTTTCAAGCTGTCCAATTTTTTGCCGTCAGCCAGAAATGACACTGATAAAACGCCATCGGAAATCTCAATACTAATACTGATCTTTTTGTAACCCTTTGCAGCAAGCTCAGCTATCACATCAGAACTCAGATTAAGATTCAGGATAGGAGTATTCAAGCTCAATGCCGCCCCTGAAGCAGCAATTCTCGATATGCCGGTGTCGTTCAGATTGAACTCGATCTTGCCTTCTTCACCTGTAAATGTTGGACTAATTATTATCCTGTTGCCATTATTACCTGCAAGGTTTATCAGCCTTGCAATTTCTTCATCCTTGATATCAACAATCACAACACTATCTGCCGTGCCATCGTCTTTTTGCTGGTTAGAAGAGGAATCATCATTGAAAAATGTTCTGGTATTTGTAACAGTAACGGTATATTTTTTTAACGATATCCCGTCGGCAGCTGTAACGTTAATGTTTATTTTATTTATACCATATCTAAGGTTTAACGTGATATTACCCATATCTGCCTGTTTACCGTTCACGGTAACGCTTGCATTAGGATCCGATGTCACGGCGGATATAAATGTATCTTCCAGATCCTTCACTTTTACCTCGTACTCTGTCTTTCCGTTTTCCAGCTTTAATGGGATGCCGGTCATTGACAAGGATGCGAGCTCTGCATTGTCTTCTTCATCCAGTACGGCATTTGAGTAGGATACTGCCAATGATGCGCCTGACCTGCTGAAGCTGTAAACCCTTCTTGCCGTTCCTTCTCCATTCAGACTTATCAATCCGTTATTTTCCTCACCCGGATCATAGCATTGCATACTCTCAAGGATACTGCCTGAATCATCCTGAAGAGAAACAATAAGGTTGCCTGTTGCATTGTTTGAAAGAGAATTATTTCTAAGTGTCACAACGGCTTCTGTTCTGCCTCCTTCATTTGTCTGCTCTGTCGAAATGGTCACCGGATCGCCATATGTTCTTAAAAGGCTTTCAAACAGTACAGACCGGATATTATTGGCTGCGTTGTATTCCACAATTGTATCAATTCCGCCCGGTACATCAGCCGGATCCACCACCTCTTCTATCCACACCTTCGCATAGAGCCGTACACCTTCGTCAGGTATTTCAAGCCCGGCCCCGACATGAGCGCCAATATCAAAGGAAAATTGTTTTGTGTAAGCTCCCGCGTCAATCAAAGCAAGGTCTGCTGCGTCCACAGTAAACATTTCCCCTGATTCTTGTCCCGAAACCTCAACAACCGGAACGGTACAATCTTCATCGGAATAAAAACCAATCCTGACATCCCTGCCGCTCCCGTCAAGTATTGAATCACTGTTGTTATAAAGGGTAACCTGCATTACACGCTTACCATTATCATCGCTTAATGTTTCCAGCTTGGAGATACCCACATCGGGTATGTCAAGATAGAGTACTTCCGTCTGCTCATCCATCTCGTCGCCTTCAAATCTTGCTGTGACTGTGTACGCTGGATTGACAAGCTTGTCCTCAGGCACATCGTAATATGCTGTCAATATTATACTTTCATTTGGCAAAAGCAGAAAATCCTCGTCATACTGCACAGTTTCGCCGCCAATTTCCAGCGTAATACTATCAATGGGTTCCACACCCGCATTGTATACGGAAAACTGAACCGGTATTGTCATGCCCCGTACTACTGAAGTATAATCTACCGCAACATAATTGATTCCAATATTGTTCTCGTAAGTACCTATTGCTGTATAAAGATTTGATACAGCGGTTGGTACGTAAATAGTTTTTGTAGTGGTAACGCCGTTCTCTTCCACAGGAATGGTTCTTTCCTCATAATCGCCGCCGTAGTTGGTTCCCAGCAGAACTGCCTTCACCTTGTTATCACCGGCATTGTATGAGCTGAAATGGTTGATGAGGGTGTAATCATCCATCTCGGCAACCTCCAGTGGCGCCGTAATATAGATATACCTGTCCTCTTCCCTGAACATCACCGCTTTGAGCAGGTCCTTATCTGCAGCAAATTCACTGTCTTCCGTAATATGCGCGTTTTGTGTCTCTGTCCACATGATTGAAAGCTCATCGACGCTTGATGCGTTGTTAACGAAACGGAAATTCCTGCTTATATTTACTTCAGCATTGGCGTTCACACTATTAATGCTTTCTATGAATTTATTATATAGCACGCCTCTATTATCAAAAGCACACAGCCTGATATCATTAACCTTAATCCCATCTGCATCATGCTCACTGTACCAGCCCAAAACAAAGCGTTCTATTCCGTCATCAAACGTTACTGTTGTGATTTGTGGATTTTCATCCAGATATAAATCGTTTGTGTATCTGACATTTTTCACAATACTTCCGTCCCTGTCAACTACTGCGCAAACCGTCTCCAAAGAGCTTTTCACAGCTTCCGGATCAGCATTTCCCGTTACATCGATATCGTTGGCATCGATTGTATAGGCAATGGCAGATGTTCCGTCTTCCAGCATGGATGCTTCAAGTCCCCTTACAGCACCTGAGGTTCCATTATACAGTGTCTGCGGATCGGACCAGATGCCTGTGTCCTTGTTGTATATCTTGTATAATATAGTATCGGAACTGCTAAAGTTCAGAGGATCTCTTGAATCAGCCGCGTATACGTTTCTCCACGCCGCCAGCACATATTTTCCGTTTGTCGCTACCGCCGGGGCAATATCCGGCGCCGCATTGTCCGTCAGTTGTGTAGAAGTCCATCCTGTTCCGTTATAAATCGCGGCCATTATTTCAGTACTGTTGCTGATTATAGCAATATCAGCACTTGTTACAGGATCTCCTGCATCCTTATCGATCTTCTTGCTCTGCCTCACCCATACAGCTGACGCAAAGCTCTGATCTCCCGTCAGCTTAAGCTGTGAATCCCCATATCCGCCAGAGGATGTTTCCACCGCTTCACCGTTGGGGTAGCTTCCGCCTGTCATCTTTGTCCAGCGCACTTCGGTATCTTCAATATCCGTACTGTCCCCATCGGATACATAAAGCATTATCTGCCCATCCTTCGTCAGCACCGGATTTGAATAGGGATATGAGTTTGTTTCCAGGAGCTTAACCTCATCTGTCGAAAGTCCGAATGATCTTAATAGTCCGCGAGTCCCCACCACTTCATTCCACGAACGCTCAAATTTGCTCAAATAGTCCCTTTTCTCAATTACAACATTACTTGACACAGGATACAACATCGGAGCGCTTAAATACCTTATCGGACTTACAGTAAACCCGTATTCTTCTTCCCCTTTTCTCTTTTCGCTTTCCTTTTTATTAATATCTTTCCATGTATTCTGAACCTTATCCCAATCCTGATACTTTTTCTCTACTAGATTAAAATCTGCTGAGGCTAACACCTTTTCATATGATACAAACGCGAATTTAGCAACGAACTCTATCCCTACCTTGCCATCTACCGATATTTTCTGACCTTTCGTTGTTTTCGAAATGTACGGCTGGTCAAGAAATGCAAATTGCGCATCAAATGAAATCTGTCCGAACAGGCCGATTTTCAAAGCAACCACCGAGTAATCAAATCCAAGTCCCGCAAACGCCCTCATATAGGCATATAAGCGAAGTGTCGTCAGATAATTATTGACAGAAGACTTGTTATATAATTCCTTTATATCTTCGCCCCGCTGAGTAACAGACTTAAAAATCACTTCCGCAGTCCCGCCCACAGTAAACTGACCCGTTACCGGAACTACGCCCACAACTGTATTGTAATTCCAGCTGTAGCTATAGCCGCCACCCGCGTTAAAACCACCATTGAGAACTGTGAATTCCCATTCGTCCTTCTCTTCGTTATACCTTACATCTGCCTCCATATATCCGCCAATAGCATAATGTACACTTCCATTGCCGTGCTTCTTTTTTGAAGAGTTATCCTTGTATTTCTTTTTAGTCTTTTCTGTGTACTTGCCTTTTTGCATTGCTTTTATATCGGACAAGCCAGGAGTATAGTCCAGATCGCTGTCGATACTTTCTTCCGCATAGATTCCGGTAGTATTATCGTTTGACATGTTTCCAAGATTTAAGCAGATAAAAGCGGTAAATACGGTTGGATCGGTCGTAGGCGACAGAGCAATACTGAACATGCCGTCCGTGTCCTCTTTATCTATGCTTAATTTGCACATGAAGTCCAGACCTGCCTGAATAACCTTGTCGCCGATGCTCATTTCTCCCGCATCCGCATCAAAAAAATCACTTATTGAACCATACCAACCATTGATTTCATTGCTTTCTTCAACCTTTTCCATTCCTATCATGTTTATAATAGAAAAAGGCAAGGTTACAACCTTATATTGATTTCCGTCCACGTCAGTTTCCACCATCTCCATACCTCTGCGCTCACCGGATTCCAGCCAGCCATTCATCGTGTTTTTATTCATGACAAAGGTGTTCCGGGTCGCTTTGATAGTTGAGAATGGATATATCACGGAACCTGAAGTCTGTCCCTTTGGAACCGTACCATATTCATCCCTCAATGTAATGGAATGCTTAGTGTTGTCTATGCTTAGATCCTCACCCCACCAGAAAACAGTGGTAATTAGCTTCGCTTCCTCCGAGGTCTGACCGGGTCCGACTTTGCCGTTGAATTTAAGGACATCCATCCGTGCGCCGCTTTTGAATCCATAATCAATATATTGTGTTACGGTAAAGGGCTTATCCTTGCTTCCAGCAGGAACCTCTTCCACCCTGACAGTCTTATTTCCAAACTTTATCGCATCCTCATAGCCTATTCTGCAATTAACATCCAGCAGGCGCGGATAATATTCATCATCCGGGAAGCGGACCTCAAAGACAAACTCCAAATCATCGCTCGCATTTAGTACTTCGTCATTTGACTTGACCCAGAATTGATAGGGATCCATTTTAACTGTAAATTTGCCGTCTGCACCAATTGTAATTATTTGATCTTCTGTACCAATTTTGTTATTCAACTTGGCATCGGCGCAGTATTGCCCGTTTTTATAAACGCCTCCTCTGAGGATCACATCACCGCTGAATACGGAACCGTCAGGCTTTTTGAAGTACAGCTCTGCTGTCGAGATCTCACGCAGCTTGAAATAGTTAACCGGATATAGCTCCAGCTTTGTATAATCCTTTTCGGAGGATACCATCTTATACAGGGTCCCAATGTATTCCTTGTCGCCATGAGAGGATTTCATGTGAATCTCGCTCTTGATGCCGCTCTCCTCATAAAGTGCAAGTTCCCCGTTGTCATTGGTATCGACAGTACATTTTTCCCCTTTCCCGTTTATGTACGACAGGGTCGTTTTAGCCTTTGGACTCATCTGAAACAGATAAAGCTTGTCCTTGAGCGTATCCACCCTGACATCTATTGTCTGCGTTTTATTCGTCGCGGCATGAGTGGCTGTGATCAGGGTCTGGCCGTTATTCAGACCGGACATGATAAATGTGTCGGTCGGACGGTATGAATTATATTTCAGGTTCTCTATGCTACTATATGTACTTACTTCCTTGAAATTAATACTTGCCACATTGCTATCCGAAGAGCTCCATTTTATCTGGTCGCTGATCTGGCCCCAGGTATAATCGCCATAATTAATGCTGATGACATGCTTGAGGTATATATCCCTGTTAAGTGCAAGAATTTGCTCGCTTGTCATTTTGCTGATTCTTTCGATATTGCTCATATCCAGAGTCTGACCTGCTGTTACTCCATCAATCCATATTCTCATTGCACTATCACTGTAAACATGGAGTACGAAGGAATCATATGACCAAGTGGAATCTACAGAGTTTCTCGATTTGACTGTTACAGTGTAAACATCCTTAAAACCGCTGTCCACATCCTCAATCGTCAGGTTATAGCTGCCTCCTTCATCTTGTGTGTATGCCTGAGACCAGACAATACTTCCGTCCGAATTATCCATTATTTCTAATGCGAATTCCGGTTCATTAATCGTGTCATAATTCTCAAGTGACCAGCTTATATTAACTGAGTCCACGGCATCTGTAATAAAGTAGCTCTCAAGCTTCTGCAATATGACAACAGCAGGCTTTGAGTCAATCGAAATATATGCCTCTGCTTTTAGTGTTTCGCTTGGTTTATATGGGTTTACTGCGCTTACCTCTACAATATAGCTATACTTGCCGATCACAGATATGCCGTTGAGCACCGAGGCCGGAATAAAGCAGCTTGCAACAGGATTTGCGCTGTTGCCGGTAACATATTGTTCGTTGACAGCATCATCACCCCTGCTCGGGTTACCCTCAGCATCATATACCGCCGGAAATGTCGTGACCTTAAAGACTGCATCCTGATTGCTTTCCGCGTATTTAGCAATAAGGTTGGATGTCCACCTCACCTCGGCATTCTCTCCGCTTCTTATGGAAATACGATTAGTTCCTTCAGGAATACTCAGAAACGGTGTCAGGCCTACCTTGACCGTAAGAGGACTGCTATAAACAGACACCGATTTTCCAGCAACGCCGCCGTTTTTCGCGGTTAGGGTGAAGTATAAAGGGGTACTGCCGGTCGGTTGGCCGCTGAAGCTGATTAAGCCTTCATCATTGATTGTTGCGACGGCAGTATTGCTGCTCGACCATGTGAAATCCTTTAGAGCCTTCCAGGTTGCTCCCGGTTTATTTACGTCATATTCAAGTCTGAATGACACTCCCTCCTGTAGAAAAACAATGCCGTCTTCCGGAAAGCTATCGGAGATTTCAAAGTCGCCCTCATCAAGAAAAACCACTGGCGGAACTGTATAAGTGGCATATTTACCGACCATATTTTTATACTCTGCATCAGGGTCGTCATAGGAGTCATCCGTATAATAGAATTCCACAGCTCGTGTGACATCAGCACCCGAGGTGTTAAGCTCAAATGTGCCCCTTAAGCTGACGAGTGAACCGTCGTAAGAGCTTTCAACACAATAGAGTGGTATCCTGGTAACGCCGCTGTCAACGGAGGCGTAAACGCTTTTAACCAGATATGCGCCGACCGTTTCGTCAGATATTCTTTCATTATCAATCCAGCGTGTAAAGTCATTGCTTGAAATAGGTAAATCAACAGTGCAGGTTATGTTGAAATCGGCATCCGCAACAGCATCGGCAGATGTGGAAGTGCTGAAGGAGTAATATTTTGAAAGCTCATCAAGGCCAAATGTTAGTGTAGTTCCGCCGTAAGCTTCCTGAGAATAGCCGCTCAGATCCACGCCGCCTGTGATGTCTGTTATGGCAAGCGAAGCGCTGCCGTCTTCTCTTTGGCTGATAGGATACAGGAAGGTTGCCTTTCTCACACCGTTTCCGTTTTCCATCGGAAAAAGCGTCTGGCCGTTAACAGTCATTCTGACATTTGCCAAATTCACCGGCTCACTGAATTCAGCTATGATTGGAACAGACTCGCCATACTGGAACGATGTGCCCTGAGGTATCGTCACAGATTTAACGCTTGGCTTTTTTGCATCGTAAAAAGTTATGTCAAAGTTGTAACTAAGATTTGTCGGGTATATCACATCATAGTTAGGTTCTTCAAGGATAAACCAGCAACAGCCGCCATTGTAAACTTGATTAGACTGTGAACCGGTCTTTGTTTGATACATCTTCGATGTATCAAGCATAAATTCAGGGTCGGACGTCGTGTCATAAACAGTTTTCTTTCCATTTTGCAGTGGACCGATTAGAAATTTGAACCAATCATAATTCTTGTTGTATGTTGGAATATAGACTTCACCTAACGATATAAATCCCCAGAATCTATCATTAAAAGAAAATCCTGGTGTAAACTCAACCTTAACTGCGCTAAATAAACCTTCCTCAAGTAATAAAGACATATCATCATCATTAATATTGTAACGATCACAAACATGATTTCCCATTGGGTTACATATTTCATGAATTTTCGATGCAGCAGGGTAATAGAACACATTACCATTAAAAGATACTGCAGAGTCATATTCGGAGCTGGTTTTTACTTCGGTCTTCCAGGTGTAAGCCTTATTTATCTTGACCAGGATTTCCGAGGCCAGTATATTACC
>JAEYRF010000091.1 GCA_023409615.1 Bacillota bacterium
GAGGTATAGAGCGTATCAAGCAGTGTCTCAAACTCACTGAAGGTTGTTGTATATGTTTTATCGCCCTTTTCATATTTTTCTATAAAATTGTGGAACATGACGACCATGATCCTGCCTGCTTCATTGGGCTTCACCTCATTGAGGTCAATAACAGGAGGTGCAGTCTGTTCTTCGGTATTAGCAGCGTTATCAGATGGATCCGCTTTATTATCAGATGAATCCACATTATTACCGGTCATATCAACGAGGCTATTGGGATCCTCCTGTGTCTGTAGATTATCTTGTTCCTCCGATGTTTGATTGGGAATAGGGGTAGATTCCTGTTCATCTCCACCCTTCATCTTTTCACTGGCACAACCCTGCAGCAACATTAGCGCGACAAGTACAATTGCTGCAATTTTTGCTTTCATTGTCTTCGAAGTTTTCACTGCTTTTACTGTCTTTTCTGCTGCTTGACCTGCTGCTTCTACAATCTTCATTGTCATTTTGTGCCCCTCGTCCTTTGTATATGATATTACATCCATATTTTTTGCTATAATAGACAGCTTAATCACGAAAAAAGTTCCATAAAATATATCTCATATCTCACGTCATGCCCGAAGCATCTCATTGAGCACCTCTGACATCTGCTTAATCTCCGCAATTGCGTCTTTAATTAAAATAATATCGCTGTTCTCAGATTCAATCGTTGCCAGGACTTCCTCATTCGAGGCAGCCTGTTGCTGCGAGATTCCTGCAATATCCCCGATACTATCCTGAATCTTAGTGAACTTTGCAAGAATGCTGTTGATCATTCTATTTTCTTTTTCTAATAATCCAAAGGTTTCTGTAATCGTATTCTCGACGTCGTTAAAATATTCACTAACCTCATTGAGTATTGCATTGCCGTCAATGACTGCCTGATCTCCCTGGATTACTTTATCCACCGCTGTTGCAGCGTTTATTGATATCACACCGTTCATATCCTGTATATTCTTCGCTGTATCTGCGCTCTGCTGCGCAAGCTGGCGAACCTCAGCAGCTACCACTGCAAAGCCCTTCCCATGTTCTCCGGCTCTTGCAGATTCTATGGCAGCATTCAATGAAAGCATGTTCGTCTGCTGGGATATTTCTGTTATTCCTTCCAGAGAATCATTAATACTTACAATACTCGACTGTAGTTCGTTAACCGTAGCTAAAGCAGCACGAACCGCTTGATTGATTGTTTTCATTTGACCCATCATGCCGCTGATTTTTTCTGACCCTCTTGCAACTTTTTGAGAAATCAGGTCTGAGTTCAATGTAATCTTCTCGGATATTTCCCTGGTACTATTTACCTCGTCCATTGCTTCTGACATATTGGCACTGATATCATTAACGCTTCTTGATTGATGCTCGGTACCCTTTGCTATCTCATTCATCGCGCTGGATGCCTCCTTGCTGGATTGCACAATAGAATTCATATTAGCATCCACCATTGTTACATTTTTAATCAGTACGTCAGAGGACTCCTCTACCTGTTTAAAGGTGGTACGTAGCCTTGTCACCAGCTTGTTAACCTCTTCTTCCTTCGCTGTAGCCTTCCTGATTATACGACTGCCCCATTTGTTTGAGAAATAGATTACCACAAACATACTGTTAATCATCAGCAGAGAGGATAGGAGAAAGCTGAAGGGACGTTCTCTTCCGAACAGTATGACACTGTTAATGTTATATATAATCAAGTATACTGCATTTAAAATAACAGCATAGGAAATTAAAAGTCTGGATGAATAATAAAAACAAAGTAATACGATAGATGCAGAAATAGTAAAGTTTGTACCTTGATCTGTCGGATCTGTCAGAAGCGTCATGATTGAAGCCGCCATGATGATCAGGCTATAGATAAAACCCTTAATTTTACTTGGTATCGGTATGAAAAATAATGCAATGACCGTAGCAATTACAACTACCACTGGAACTGACAGCTCAATTCCTTCTGAAACGCTTTTCCCTGAGAAATTATAAAATAGGGTAAGAATACATACGGCAATGATAATACAGGTACACACTAGATCAGCCTTCTTGAAATTGTAGATCTCTTTGTTCATAAAATGACCCTCTTTTCGATTATATAGTCCATTAATCGTGGGAAAAGCTAATATACCTATATTCTAGTATTTAAATCGAACTTTATCAACATAAATATCCATAATTGGGTATTTTACAATCAAACAATCATAGTTTCAAAACCATCAACTGTCTTTGATACAACTTCTATGGTTTAAAAAAGCCTTCTATCCGGCGCTTGGATGCACTAGATATTGAATCGTGCAGATAATTGCGATTTAATGTTTGCTTTTCCTGATAAGCCTGAATTACTCTCTTGTTGGCCAATTCAATTTCCTCTTTCAGTTCTCTGGCTGACATTGCGGCACATCCCGCTCCCCTTATAATAATCTGCTGCAACCCATCTGATGTTGCAACCGTAATATTATATTTTTTATTGTTATCGTGGGCAAATTTTTCAATGAAATGATCTGCTGTTTGTGCCTCTCTTGTATATACCAAATGAATATTATCGTATTCTATAATCTCTTCAATATGGCCCACAACGCGATATGCGTCAAATACAGCGATAATCTGGCAATTTCTAATGCCTTGATATTTACTTAGTATATCGAGTAATTTCGTTCTCGCAGCATCCATGTTATCCTCAGCAAGCTCTTTGAGTTCAGGCCATGCAAAGATTACATTATACCCATCTACGAGAAGATAATCCTCTCTATCTTGCTTATCTTGCCTGCCTTGCTTATCTTGCCTGCCTCGTATATCTACTTTATCTTCCTTGTCCTGCTCGTCCTCCTTGCCTTCATTATCCTTAATGAAATGTTTGTGTCTGCTTACATAATCAGCCTGTTTATCGTCGCTCCCGGCAGCCGCTTTACGCTTGTTCCAGCCCGATTTTTTCCCCTGATTCGCGTTATAGGTTTGTTTGTATATTCTGTCGACCTCTTCCGGATCAATCCAATTCTCCATAATACGGGGATTTTGTTTCACATCTGCATTTTCTAGTGAATCATCATTTTTCTGAAATATGCTTTCTACATGCATATGATCCTTTACTTCATGCCAATTAACTAAAAATCCGGTACCATTTGCACAAAATACAGAGCCTGTCGGGTTTGCTGCGTCCCTTTCAGAATCATATCCCGACATTTCTATAACCTCTTGTGTATTGTGACAGCGTTCATATCCTCCGGGGCTGAGAAATATCTTGCCAAAACCTCTAGAATAGGCCACTACAGCCATTTGATAATTTTTCATGGTGGCAACGGGAGCGCTGCCTGTAAGAACTACCATTTCGCCTTCTCTGTGAGAGATATGGCATGTCCCATACATATTCTCGATGTCTGTCATAGCACGGCCTACCATAGTCTCAGGCAGCTCCAGCTGAAAGTTATAAAACGGTTCTAACAATATGGACTCTGCTTCCTTCAAGCCCTGCCGAACTGCACGGTAGGTAGCCTCTCTGAAATCTCCGCCTTCTGTATGCTTATTATGTGAGCGGCCTGATACCAGAGTAATCTTCATATCTGTAATTGCTGAACCTGTGAGAACCCCTTTATGCGTCTTCTCCGCCAGGTGCGTCAAAACCAGCCTTTGCCAGCTTCTCCCAAGTATGTCTTCGCTGCAATCCGATGTAATCTGAAGGCCGCTTCCCGGATTGCCCGGCTCCATTAGCAGGTGAACCTCCGCATAATGCCGTAAGGGTTCAAAGTGCCCAACCCCTTCAACGACATCTGCAATCGTCTCTTTATAAACAATCCTGCCTGAACCGAAGGATACCTCAATGCCAAATCGACTTAATATAAGGCTCTTCAGTATTTCGATTTGAACCTCGCCCATAACCTGAACCTGGATTTCCCTAAGCTGCTCATCCCAGATGATTTTAAGCTCCGGCTCCTCCTCCTCGATCTGTCGCAGCTTGGCAATCACAGCTCTTGGGTCCCAGCCTTCAGGCAGTAAAATTTGATATGACAGAACAGGCTCCAATACAGGCGTATCCGAATCATCTTCATGCCCTAAACCTTCACCCGGTTTTGTTTGAGTGAGGCCTGTTACAGCACATACATATCCTGCCGACACCTCATTGACTGCTTCAAATTTCTGCCCTGAATAGAGCCGGATCTGATTCACCTTTTCTTCCCAATTCTCACCTTCTAAAACATCCTTGGTCTTAAGTTTCCCAGCGGTGATTTTCATATGAGTAAGGCGGTTTCCCTGTTCGTCTCTACTGATCTTGAAAATCTTAGCCCCGAATTCTTCCGGATAAGAAGGAGCAACTACGTATTGAACAAAACTTTGTTGAAATTCCTCAACACCTTGCATTCTCAACGCTGAACCAAAATAGCAGGGAAACACTTTACGCTCACTGATGGCTTTTCTTATCATTGTGGTATCAATGTTTCCGGTTTCAAGATAAGTTTCCATCAAACCTTCATCACACATAGCTAATTGGTCGCCAAAATTAGCTGTCTCATCTTGTCCGAATTCGATACATCCGTCACCAAACTGTCCTCTTAATTCGCTCATTATTTTATTTTTATCGGTTCCGTTTTGATCCATTTTATTAATGAAAATGAAAACAGGGATCTGATAGACCTCAAGCAAACGCCACAATGTCTTGGTATGACCCTGTATGCCATCCGCCCCGCTGATCACTAAGATGGCATAATCCAACACTTGAAGTGTTCTCTCCATTTCAGTCGAAAAATCCACATGACCCGGGGTGTCAAGTAAAGTGATCTGCATATCATCAACAATAATTAAAGCCTGCTTTGAGAATATCGTGATGCCTCTTGCTCTTTCGAGTTCAAAGTTATCCAGATATGTGTCCTTATTGTCCACTCTTCCCAATTTTCGGATCTTGCCGTTCAGAAAAAGTAAACTCTCTGATAGGGTTGTCTTGCCTGCATCTACATGCGCAAGTATTCCGATGACTAAATTTCTCATAATTTGGTATAATTCCTTCGTGGCCGACATCTGTACATCTTAATAATACCAGAAATCAAGCTAGACAAAAAGGCATAAGCAAATTCAACAACACCTTCCTCATTTTCTTTCAAATTCTATCATGTTTTTTATAGAAAATAATACAAGCTGTAGTAGTGCTTGTGAAACCAATTGTAATCCTTTCATAATATGCTATATTGAGATTAGATACCAAAATGCTTCAGTCAGGAGGTTGCGCTATGAAACGAGTCGCAGTTTTGCTTATATGTTGTTTCATGCTCACAATTCTTAATGGGTGTGAACTTAGAATACCAACTCTGACAGAAGCAAGAGATGTCATTTCTGCGTATACATATTACAACAAAACCGGAGAGCTTCCACAGAATATTTCAGATGTACTATGGAACGACCAGCAAAGCGTTACTGCAGGAATACTTAATGATCATTATAGCGAGGTTCCTCAGGACCCACCCGATGAGATTTTACAAAAAGCTCTGAAGGCCTATTCAAAATCGGACGTGCTTAAATTAGCCCGTCAATATTATGAAACCGCATACCCCCAGATCGAAAGCGACACAAAAAGCGAATATAATCGGTTAATTACGTGGAAACCCGAATTCAACGGCAAACCGGCGCCCCAGGATGCTTTGGATATACAAAAATATAGTTCAATCAACGTTGCCCTTGCAATAAACTGTACGAATGCAAAAAATTTCTATCTTGCTATGGCAGCTTCAGTTTTTTCATTGAATGCTGACAACACGACTGCTGCCGGCAATTTTGCCGCAGCTCTCGCCTCATATGCAGATGACCTTTTGCTAGATGGAGCGCCAACATCAAATACTATAAAATACTATGCCGATGCAGAAAAGATTTATCACTTTGCTCTTCTTCGCGAAGGAGATGATGGAAACCATTCGAGTAAAGCGCTTCCGCTTCTTGTCAGCCTGGGCAACCTTTATCTTGATAGTGGTAAAACAACTGAAGCTTATGCGTGCTTCCAGGCAGCATTGGAAATCGACCAGGAGTATGGCGCCGCAATTGAAGGTATGTACAATACATACATGGCTATGAGGCAATATCAAAAAGCATTGGAACTCCTGATGAAATCAGTAAAACACCTGGCTGTCCTTGAGACTACAGCAAAATTGGATGAACAGAAGCCGGCAAATGAAGTGGACCCGGGGTCACAAGGTACCATAAGCAGTGAAGAAGCCCAGGAGGCTTCATTGGATAAGCTCAATACGATTGATGCTGTTACGTCGGTTGACTTTGTCGGTGATCTCGACACCGAGGTCAACGAAAAGATCAATCAGCTGCTCCGCCAGGTCAGAGGTAAAATTACGTATACCGCGCCGGATATTTTAATGCTTTCTCAATATGCAAGCTTGAAAGGAATCAGCGAGCCTATGGGTCAGGTCGTTCTGCAGTCCTTCGGCGAAGGTATCACACAGCTTAGTGAAGATGCCGAAAAGGCTAAAGAAAGATTGAATGAAAACTCCCCATCAGACGAAGCAAGCAATGAGGCTTCAGAGGCAATGGGCAAATTCAATTTAAATGAAAATTCAGATCCACTAGCCAGAAAGAAAATCTATGAAACATTTACAAAGGTGATGCCGGAATATTCTATTTACGCAATTAATCCCTATGATTATGCAAATCCAACGGACATCATGGTTCAGAGATATAATATCGAGTATATCAACCTGAAACTGTCGATGTATAACAAGTATATGATGATGGTAAACACAAGGGTAACGAAAAATGTAGAAGAAATTATTGATACCTGGCGTCTCAAGGAGCCTCCACTGTGGAAACAAATGGATGATGAGCTATCTAAACTTGGTTCCAGTAACGACTATTGGGAGGACATAATAAAGGCTCATGAGATCCACGAAGCTTATATGCCAATAATAAACGGTATAAGGCAGGTTTACTGGAACCAGGCAACCTCGATCGTTGTTACCGCTTATCAGCAGAAAATTAAGAAATATGCCGAGCAGATGTATAATGATTGTATGAAGCACCTGATACTTATTTCAGATGAATCAGTCCAGACAGCGCTGGAAGAGAGATTGCAATCAATTTTATTGACAAACCTTGATCTCATTATGACTCAAATAAATAATGCCTTTTCCTTTACGATGTATGAGGAAATTTGCAGTTGCGATTTAGAAGAATTAGTAGCAGCAAGACAAGCCAGGCAAAAAAAGCTCGAGCAACTTGCAGTTGAGCAGGATAAGAAAAATATAGAGGCAAAGAAGCAATTTGAAAGCGGAATATTAGATGAAAACTCCGATTACTATAAAAAAATCATTAAACCTTATGAGGTGACCTTCAGTTCCCCATTTGTTAAAGGTGTGATCGGGCCTTATAAAACCACAATGCAGATAAAAGTGGACTTGATGGATGGTCCTTCACTGGAATTTGGTGTCATGGAAAACCACCTTCGCAATGCGACAACATATAATGGCGGTATTGAGTTAGGCCCGGATGTAGAAATTGCGAAATCTAAAATCGGTGTGAGCGCTTATCTGAAGCTTACTGCAACGCAAGGAGCCGACGGTCATTTTGTAATGAGTGATGTTGATGTAACCGCCGGCGGAAAAGTTACATTAAAAAGCATGTTTACCGAGACGGAGGCTGGCATGGAAGCATCCGCTGTCAGAGGAACAAAAACATATGCGGGCTTTTCGGTGTCAGCAGATGAGCTCATCAATTCCGAACTGAAAATGGCCATGGGATATTGGGCCCCAAATTTGAAAAAAGAATTATGGAATGGTGAATATCCATTATACTGATTGACATACAGTATTTGAGCCATAGGAGGAGAGCATATGCCCGCTGTTAAGCAAAATGGGAATGAGTATTCTAACAATTCAATGAACCCCATGGAGGGACAAAAAGAAAATACCGTTGCAGCAGTCGCAGGTATGTTTCTCATTGATATAATACCGTTGTTAGGCTTTCCTATTGCATTTCTCTGGGCACAGGCAAAGTTTCGTTCCAAGAAACTAAAGCTGACAGCAATCACGGCAGCTTTCATTCTTCTAAATATAGCCATAACTATTTTCGTTTATGCCGCATCTATAACACTTTTGCACAACAGTCTTGCAAAAGCAGCTCAAGAGCAAGGCATTCTCGATGCTGCTCCTGATACCTCCATCGGCAGTCCATTAATACTAGATGACTCCGCCGGGTTAATACAGGAAGCAGATGGCAGTATAGGCGACGAAATGCCGAATGATATGCCTTCAGATGTCAGATTGCCGGAAACTGATGAAGAAGGAAATACTTACATCGATACAGATAATGATGGAGAATACGATTCATTTATAGACATAAATGGCAACCTAATACAAATGGATTCTGTTGTTGATGAGAAGGGAAACCGGTATATGGACTTCGATGGCAACGGAGTATATGAGACCCTAATTGACAAAGATGGCGTCATGTACTACGACCTGGATGGAGACGGCAAATACGAGACAAAGCTCAGCGATGAATAGCCTTCACGACCTAAGGCAGGCTGAGTAGTCGGGCACAGATTGATACTCTAAGGAAGGCTGAATTATCGGGCGCTGATTGACCGTCTACGGCATGGGCAATAGCTGACCTGTATGGAATAAATACAGATATTTTTCCGATACCTTTTTCCCGGTAATTTTTTCGAGTGCTCTGGTGTAATACTCTATCTGGACCCCGTAGCGCTTTCGAATGACTTCTTCTCCGCCTTCCGGCACATAGTCGGTCTTGTAATCCAACAGCACAATACCATCATCTGTCTCAAACCAGCAGTCAATTACTCCCTGCAGCAGCATCGTTTCATCGCCGTAAAGTTCTCCGGCCAGTTCACTGTATATCTCGGAGCACTTAATTTGTATGTTAAATGTCATCTCCCTGTGAACAGCCTCAATAGACAATATCCGCTTTCCGACAATCGTTGCAAAAAATGCGGCGATTGCTTCCGGACGGACTGTCTGAGCCTCTGCTGTTGTCAGTTTTTCATTGGCAGTCATCGAGGCAATCTGAGCTCTGATTTCCTCTGCAAAGACTTCGGCGGACTCATCAGTTCTATCTGCATTCTGCTTTTGTACCTTTGCCAGCCTCTCGATATCGATGTTCTGCATGACAAAGTGCATTATAGTACCTTTTGCTGCAGCGCTTAGGGCATTCTCCTGCTCCATGAACAAAGGTCTTTCAACCATAGGAGGTATATATGGTTCTGCCGAATCCTGCTGTTCCTCCTGTAAAAATCTTCTTTTTAATTCAGTAACAGAAATCTTGGCCGGAATTGCAGATAATTTCTTATATTGATACTGCCATTCCAGCTTCTCTATTAATTGTCCGGAGAACTCAAGGTTTCGATCCTCATCCTTCAGCCAGTTTCTGATATTTTCTTCTGCTTTCGCAGTCTCTTTTTTCACCTTTGCCGCACCGGCACCCCATAGTTTTACATCCCAGCAGGATGGCTCCTCCAGAATCAGGCAGTCTTCTTCTTGAACTTCAGCTGCCAATCTAAGCGATTTACCGGACTCATGCCTGATAATGGACGAACCTATCCAGTCAAGATAATTTGTCGCCTGCATGGCACTGTAAGGCGGAAGCTTATCATTTTCTGTATTCGCATTGGCACACCACCTTGCACACACACCCGGAAGGTTTCTTACACTTCCTGTAATAATCAGCTTTTCTCTGGCTCTTGTAAATGCTACATACATGATCCGCATTTCTTCAGACAGTGTCTCCAGTCTCAGCTTTTGCCGTATAGCAAATTTGGACATCGCAGGTGTGATCGTACGCTTATCAAGATCAACAAGGTCCGGGCCAAAACCCAATTCCTGATGAAGCAATATCCCGGCATTTAAATCAAGCATATTGAATTTCTTACCGCAGCCAGCCAGGATGACGACCGGGAACTCAAGACCTTTACTCTTGTGGATACTCATGATTCTGACCACATTATCATTTTCTCCGAGTATTTTAGCGCTCCCCATATCACCGCCGCCGCTTCTGAGCCTGTTAATAAAGTTTATGAAATTGAAAAGGCCCTTGTAGCTGGTTTCTTCATACTGCCGTGCCCTTTCAAAGAGCATACGCAGGTTGGCTTGTCGTTCAGGGCCTCCCGGAAGAATACCGACATAGCTGTAATAGCCGGTTTCGGTCAACAGCTGCCATACCAGTTCATCTGTTGATGTAAATTGCGCGGCATTCCGCCAGTTCTGTAATTGTTCCAGAAATTTTACGGTTTTGGCATGAATGTCTCCGGCAAGACTGCCTTCTGCCTGAGATCCCGACTTCATAGCCTCGTAAATGGTCACAGAACGGTCAGCTAACCTTATATCGGCCAGTTCATCGGTACTGAAGGCAAACATTGGCGATCTAAGCACAGCAAGCATCGGGATGTCCTGAAGTGGGTTGTCAATGATCTGCAGCAGCGATAGCATAGTTTCTACTTCGACAGTTCTAAAATACCCAAGCCCTGTATCTGCATAAGCCGGGATGCCCATTACAGCAAGTTCATCGGTGAATATGTCAGCCCAGTTCTTCGTGGCTCTCATCAATATGACAATATCCTTATATTGCGCTGTTCTGTAATCCTTCAGCTTTTTATCGTAGATAACGAAGCCTCCCTGTTCCTGCGAAACAAGACTCCTTATTCTCTTACCGACAATACGTGCTTCGGATTGGATGTTATCAAGAGATTCCTCTTCATCTATTGTTCCATCCCCGGAACCTTCGGCTTGCTCTTTTGAGATGCCGGGTACGGAGGAACCATTAGCTGAGGCAGAGACATCAACTGCGTAGGAGCCTGCGGCTGTAGAAGTCCGTTCTGTTACAGGCGATGGCAATACCTCATTAACAGCAACTCTGCCGACACCTGCTGCGACGGAGATTCTTGCCGGGGCAAAGCTTTCCGGTCCGACAGGGATCTCTGCGTCTGTAGAGCTTTTTGCTGTGACATCCCCGGTCTGATCAGTATCCTGCAGCTCACCTGGAGTAATCTCATCTAAATCAGATGTCACATCAAGTATGTGTACCTCGATGGCTCCTCCTGCTGTGCAGTCATCACTTACATCCTCATAATGCGCTCCCGGGTTAAGGTACTCTTTTTGCGTATAATCAAGCTCTCCCACCTGTACAGACATGATCTGTCTGAAAATAAAATTGACTCCACTGATGACTTCATCCCTGCTTCTGAAGTTTTTGTATAATTGAATCATTTGCCTGTCATAACCGCTTTCTGACGGGTATGAGAGATACTTCGACATGAATAGCTCCGGCTTTGCCTGCCTGAACCTGTAAATGCTCTGCTTCACATCACCGACCATGAAGATATTGTTCCTGCCGCTTCGCATTCCGGATACCGTTTCAAGAATAAGCTCCTGTATAAGGTTGCTGTCCTGATATTCATCAACCAGTATCTCCTCATACTTCTCACTGAGTTCATCTGCAGCCGGCGTCGCAATTCCATCCTCTATGAGCACCTTCAGGCAGTAATGCTCAAGATCATTAAAATCAAGAAGACTTTTACTCTTCTTTTTTTGCATAAACATTTCTTCAAATCTGCAAACCATATCAGAGAGATATTGAAGATGCGGATATAGTTTTTCAAAGTCCGCTCTGCATTGTTCAGCTGTTGCGTCAAATCCGCTTTCAAACAGCTTTTTCAAGCGTTCCTTCATCTGACTTCGTACAGACTTTACCTCTTCCTGTGCGGCGGTATCGGCATCCTTTCCGCATCTGGGAAGTCTGGCAAACTCCATTGAGGATAACGCATGATGTAGTTTATCCCAGGCTTCATCGCCGGATGCAGCGGCGCCGGTGGGCGCGGATGCTGTGCTATCGGCAGCAGGATGGGTATCGGGCACGGTTGTAGCATCGGCGGCAATGGCCGCCTCGCAGAGGCTCAGCAGCTTACGAAGCTGCTCCCTGTCTGCTTCAAGGACACCACAGTAGGGCTCCAGGCCCTGCCTGCGGCTCGCCCGTGCGGCCGCCTTCTCAAGCAAGGCCGACAGGCCTTGCAGCTCGGCGGCTGCACCCTTGAGCAGCACCTGCGCCCATGGGGTGCTGCTCAAGCAGGCAGAAGCCTGCAGCATTGGGGCTTCTGCCTGGGCGGCGAGCCAGTGCTCCGGCCAGGGGTGGCTTCGTGTGAAGCGATGCAGCGTCAATATCATTTCGCGCAGCGCACTGTCATCACGTCCGCCTCCGTAGCTCTCTACCAATTTAAAGAATATGCTTTCCTTCTCCTCAATCTCGTATTTCTCCTCAAACAGCTCATCCAGCACATCCAGTTTCATCAAAGCGCCTTCTGTCTCATCAGCTATCCTGAACAGCGGATCCAGATCAAGGCTGTGAAAATGGCTCCTCACAACCTCAAGACAGAATGAATGAAGCGTCATGATGCTTGCACGATCAAGCAGTGCCATCTGCCTGTGCAGATTCTGTGAGGATGGGTCTGCCTCAAGAGCAGCCGCCAGAGCATCGCCTATCCTCTCACGCATCTCTGTGGCTGCTGCATTTGTAAAGGTAACGACAAGAAGTCTGTCAATATCAACAGGCCTCTCACTGTCAGTTATTTTTCTGATGATTCTCTCAACCAGTACCGCAGTCTTACCGGCTCCGGCTCCGGCGGCGACAAGCAGATTGCAGTCTCTGCGGGTTATGGCTTCAAGCTGTTCCGGCGTCCAATTCTGTGCCATTACTTAAGCCCTCCCCGTTCCACACTCTCATCCATATTTCTCATCAGCTTCCATAACTCGTCCTCTTTATAGTCTCGCAGAATACGATAACTGTTCCCCGGGACAGAGGTGTCGAACTGGCAGACAGAGCTGTAGCTGCAGTAGGAGCAGGCCGTCAATGTACTCTTCTTATACGGGCTTATTGTCACATTTCCATCTATTATACCGCTTCCAATTGCGGCCAGTGTCCGTCTGACATATTTTCGCAGAGTTTTGAACTGTTCCTGTGTAGCTGAAGTCGATCTGCCCAGCGTACCATCCTTGTTTATCCTGGCCGGAATGATCAGAGAATCGCCATCCAGATCCCTGTCCATTTCCTTGATCAGCTTCACATCCGCCAATACAAGGCCCTTCATTCTAAGCTCCTTCATGATTGCCTTCTCTATTTCCTCAT
>JAEYRF010000115.1 GCA_023409615.1 Bacillota bacterium
GCATAGCCTAAGACGCAGATATTATAAGCCTCCGGCGGAACTAGCCCGCCGTGCGAAATTTTTGGTTTCACCAAAACGCACATGGCTAATTATACCATGATAAATCATGGTATAATATCTGCATGAAGGCTTGGAGTAGTTTGAAATTAATTGAGGCGGGTACGTAGATGACGACGGTTTTGCACCTGATAAATTATTTGGGTAACGGCGGATCTGAAAAGTATATATTGTCATTAGCCGAAAAGCTTCACGGTAAGTCTTGCCGGTTTTATACGGCATACTCAGATGAGGGGAGCGGTCTGAAGTCATTTGAAGAAGCACATATTGATTTATTCAGGCTTAACATGAGAAATCCCTTTGATATCCGCGCCGCATTGGAGCTTAAGGCGTTATGCTCAAGACTGTCTGTCGATGTTATACACTCCCACTTTCTAAGAGAAAACTATATCGGAATATTATCGAAAATATTAGGAAATAAGGTCAAAATCATTAATACCAGGCATATGCTTTTTGAGAATTCAAGCTCCGTCATCCTGGCGAACAGGCTCCTGACCAGATATAACAGCAAAATTATCGCCGTAAGCGGGAAGGTACGTGAGCAATTGCTGCGGGAAGGCATCCGTCCCAAAAAGGTTAAGTTGATTTACAACGGAGTAGATCTTGAACAATGGGCCTCACCTTGTGCTCTTACATTCAGGAAAGAGAACGGCATTTCGGATGATGAGTTTGTGAGCACTTCCGTTGCACGATTCTCTCCGGAAAAGGGACATGCTTTTTTCCTGGATGCGATTCGACAATTTAAAGATGTTATAAAAACCTGCGATGAACCATTAGGTAAGTTCCGGTTTGTTCTTGCAGGAGACGGCGAACTCCTTGTTTCAATGAGAGAAAAGGCAAAAAAACTTGATTTGGAGAATGAAATACTGTTCCCCGGATATGTTTCAGATATAAAAAATTTATTGAGAAGCTCCGATTTGTTTGTCTCACATTCCAGTTGCGAAGCTTTGGGTATCTCTATCCTTGAGGCAATGGCCGCAGGGCTCCCTGTCATCTCCACAGACAGCGGCGGAACACGCGAGATTATCAACGGTGAACCAAAGACCGGCATTTTGGTGGAGTACGGCGACAAGCCAGCCTTGGCAGATAGCCTGATCAGTCTTATAAGAAACAAAGAACTGAGGGAGCAATATATAAGCAAGGGTCACATCGTCATCCGTGAACAATTCAGCCTTGATAAAACATCTGAAGAAACATATAATCTTTACAGACAATGAAAACTATTGTTTGGAAAAGGAAGGGATGAAAATGATCGATAAAAATGGAAAGCTGTTCGGCAAAATAAATATCATTGATGTGATTATTGTTATTGTTCTGCTGGCAGCTATTTTATTTGGAGCATACAAATTCGGTCTGTTTTCACAACAAAAGGTGATCACAGCCAATACCGATAAAATAAAACTCGTTTTTTACCAGGAGGAAGTCAATACATTTACAACTGACAACGCTAAGCTCAAGGATCCAGTTACAGAAACTCTGCAAAATGCCAGTCTCGGCAGTGTTGTCAATCTTGAAGTGGACAAGTCCGTATCCTGGGGATATGACAAGAACGGACGTCAGGTAAAATCAACCAAAGAAGGTTTCTCATCCATTTATATCACCACGGAGACCACCGGTACGATCAGTCCGAGTGGCATCCTGACAGGCGGCTCCAAATATTATGTTGGTCAGCTGATGACTCTGAGGGTGGGTACATCGACCTTTTTTTGCAGGTTATACGATGTAGAAAAGGTTCAGGAGGATTGATATGGCTAAGAAAAAACTAACTTGGATAGACATAGCAATTGTATTAATTATTATTGTAAGCATTGCAGGCGTATCATATAAGTTTGCAAAGTCCAAGGTAAACACACCCACTGCTGCCAAGGAAAAAATACTGATCTCCTACTACATGGAATACGCGCCTGATAATGCTATTGAGGCCATCAAGATTGGAAGTCCCGCTGTAGAATCAGTGCAAAACTCCAGTTTTGGAAAGGTGACGGAGATCATCACTGGGGACTCAATCTACTGGGAAAGCGGAGATGATGGTCAGCTGACAGGTTCTCCGAGAGAAGGTTTTTCCTCGCTTACTCTTACAATGGAGACTGAAGGAACTATTAATAACAATGGCGTTTCTATTGATAAATCATTGTATTACGTTGGCCAGACGATATCCATATACGCCGGCGGCAGTTCACTGAAGGATGGGAGAATATCAAAAATAACCAGAACTCAGGATTAAGGTAAGCAAATATGAGAAGCTTTATTCAAAATACTATCAACAGCAGCAAAATAATCAGTTACATTAAAGGGCCGGACTATGGCCAAAAGGTCTGGGCAAACGGCCTGATTTCTGCTGTGCTCAATATTGTTTTCAACGGGCCCTGCAACATACTTAAGATGATATACAGCAAACTCCGGCATTCATTCGACAACAGTTTGCTGCTGCGACCCATCCGATATTTAACCGATCGGATGCATATATTAATCGGATTGTTTTTGATCCTCAATATGATTATACCTGATTATAAATGGCACAATGAATACGGCGTTTACTTATCTCTATTACTATTTTTTGTTTTTGTACTTAAAACAATGATTACTCCCGAAAGCCGGTTTGATATATCTTCCATCGATTATTCCGCTATCCTGTTCTTTGTGTGTATCATGATGGCAGGAATTACATCGCTGTTTCCTCGTGACAGCTTGAATTACATGATTTACTATTTTATCAGCTTTCTGACGATGGCAGTCATTGTAAGCACTATCAAGTCCCCTGAATATTTATATACGCTTATCAGACTAATCTGTTTCGGTACCTTTCTAACCTCCATCTACGGCATATACCAGTGGAAAATTATCGGTGTCGCAGTCAATCCATCGGAAACCGACCTGACACTGAGCCAGGATCTGGGCGGAAGAGTATACTCCACAATGGGAAACCCTAATGTATACGGTATGTTACTGGTTCTGACAATCCCCTTCTTCATTGCGCTGATACTCAACGAGAAGCCTTTATTGAAAAAATGCTTTTGGGGAGTCTTGCTGCTTCCCGTTTTGCTGATACTATTTAAAACAGGATCCCGAGGGTCTTGGGTAGCATTTGCTGTATCCATATTTGTTTTTCTGTTTTTCTGGAATAAAAAGCTCATCCCTGTCTTTTTATTCTTAGGGCTGATTGCTATGCCTTTTCTTCCTTCACCTATTTACAACAGGATATTGACTATCTTCAACCCGAACGACAACTCAAGAAAGTACAGAAATCAGATAAGCGCGTCTGCAATATCGATGCTGAAAGATTACTGGACCACTGGCGTCGGTCTGGGGAGCAGAGTTTTCAGTGCCATATTCCACAATTACAAAAGCTTCGGCTTGACAAAGGCGGCACACGCCCACAATCTTATACTGGAGGTATGGCTAGAGGCGGGAATAGCAGCAATAGTAACTTTCTTCCTGATGATCTTTAAGATGACAAGAAATACCTTTGCCGCAGTCCGGGAAAAAACAAATGTTAAACTCAATAATATTTTATCAGCCTCATTGTCTGCTATTGCAGGTATTATCGTAATGGGCCTTGCAGATTATGTCTGGTTTTATAACCGAATTTTATTTATGTTCTGGATTGTTGCCGCAATCCTTTTCACGGCATTGAAACTGGTAAAAAGTGAAAAAGCCGATGTATGAGCTTTGTTTCCATACATCGGCATTACAAGGGGGATAAACAATTAGTTAATATCAATCTTATGCGATTTTTCCTTTACTTCCTCAGCCTTGGGCAAAGTAACTGTTAGCACACCATCATTGTACTTAGCTGAAACATCCTCCTGCTTAACACCGTCTACACTGAATCTTCTGCAGTACGATCCATACCTTCTTTCTTTCCGGATATAATTATCCCTCTTCTCATCGACCTGTTCATTATGTTCCACGCCGACCGTTAGAATACCATCCCTCAATTCGAGCTTGATATCCTCCTTCTTTACACCCGGCATATCGGCCTCAATGATAAACTCCTTTTCTGTTTCACGCACATCAGCCTTTATCGCTTGAGTCGAGGTGAAAGGTATTGCTGCAAACGGCTCATTAAAAAACTCATCAAATACACTTCCCAAATCAAATAAGCTATTTCTTGTTGTTAAATTTTGATTTCTTCTGGTAAAAGGCACTAATCCGAACATATATAACACCTCCGAAAATAATTTGTTTATATGAACGCCTTAGATAGTCAAACACATTATTACTTTTACTGTGCATGTCTGTCTTTGACTATCCTTGACCTTAGTTATATTGTAAGCCATTAGTCCTAGAGAATCAAAACTTGATTTTGACTATCCTTGACCTTAGAACGCGAAATAGGACTGATTTTCGAAAATACCTCATCAATTCTCAATATTTCTCCGTTTTTATTGGTTTTACTGCTTTTTTAGGCCGGTAATCTTAAGAATTTCCTCAGGCCGAAAAACTCCCGTAAGCATCATCAGAAAGGCTGCAATAAAGAGGTTGGCTGCCAGTGCCAGTAGTGTAGTAACAACCGCTCCCTGTTGAAATATCATAAAAAAGGCATAAATGTATTTGCCAAACAAAACCATGACCACTCCTATCAGCCCGGGCTTCAAAATCCATTCCCTCAAGTCAAAAACCAGCCCTGTTATTTTATTGATTGTGATCAGGTTTAGACTTTCAGTAACAATCATACTTACAGTAAGACCAAGTAAATAGATTTTTATTCCAAAAATCGGTATCAGAAAGTAGACAATGGCGATTCTCAGAATTGAACCGATGATGTTGTTTCTCAAAAGAATGCCTTGTTTGCCAAGCCCATTCAATGCGCCGGTCAATGTCTGCTGCATATAAATAAACACACATGAGAAGGACATTAAAAATAACAGGTCACCAATTTTCTCACGTCTGTATATTAATTCACTGATTTCATTCGGGTAATTAATGAACAATGCACAGAAAATCATACCAAGCACAAATGTTATCTGAATGCATTTTGAAATCTGATAGTTGACTGAGCGATAATTCTTAAGAGCCATCGATTCAGAAATTGCCGGTACCAAGGTTGTCGCAAGAGAATTCGTAACAATGGACGGGAAAAGGATAATGGGGAGAGCCATACCTGCCAGACGTCCGAAAATTTCTATGCTGGTCCTACTATCCAACCCCCCTGCCATTAACATAAAAGGTATCATAATGTGTTCGGCTGCTATTAATGATGAACTGACCAGTCTGTTAGCGGAAACCGGCACCGCAGCCTTCAGTAAGCAACTAATAATTTTTCTCTTCCTGATTAGTCCGCCGGACAATCTGAGTCCCACAGGCTGTTTCTTTTTTATCAGGTAGGCAGCTGATAATACGATTAAATTTACAATTTCTCCCGCCGCCGCAGAAAATGTTGCAACCGCACAGGCATAATCTGCACCTCTTCCAGATATACTTCCGGCAAAAAGAAATAGAATTACTATTTTTACTGTTTGTTCCGCAATTTGAGAAAACGCAGTTGGAATCACATTCTGTATACCATAAAAATACCCCTTCAACGCTGATGCACAGACAACTGCGGGCAGGCATGGGACAAGAATCAGAAGAGCATCATGTGTTCTTTTATCACCAAGCATACCCGCGCTGATGAGGTTTAAATTGAATAATATGAGCAGTGAAACGACAGTCCCAGCCGTAGCCACAATGGCAAGTGCGCACATTGTAATTCTCCCATAATTCGTATGGTTATGCCTGGCCTTTTGCTCTGCAACCATCTTTGATACCGCTATGGTAATTCCGGCAGTTATTGTTAAGACAACCGCTGTATAGACCGGGACAATCAACTCATGTAGCCCCATGCCCTCGGCTCCGATAAGATTGGAGAGACAGATTCTGTACACAAATCCAAAAATTCTGGCAACCAAACCGGCTAACATCAGAATGACTGCTCCATCAATAAAAGACTTCCGCAAATTTGCACTCCATAAATAGTATACTTCTAAATACTATTAAGGGTTTTTATTATTATGCTTTATTTTTGTGTGAATAACTGGTATCATTAAAATGATTATGGAATAATTGTAATAAGAATTACAAAATGGTTGTGCTTTACGCTGGGGGACACAAATGATAAAGAATAGACTTTCTATAGTAAAGATTGCTATTATTACTCTTTTCCTCGTATTTTCTTCTGTTTTTTGGGTATTCGTTATTAACCTCAATCTACAGGTCACTTCAGAATACAAGACTTATCAACCCATCAAAGCTACAAGTAATATTTCAAGATGGCAATACCACTGGGGCGATTCGCCGCTTAACAATGATGGAAATTATCAATGGCTGGATACCGCAACAAATGAGGATGACTGGATAGATTTTCAGTTTCCGGGAAGGCCGAAAAACCCTGAGAAATTTAAAGTAGTCTGGATTAGAACTACTCTTCATGATATAGGCATCAGCGACGCTTCGTTCAAGTTCCGTATGCCTCAGCAGTCTGTAGAGGTTTATCTGGAAGATCAATTAATTTATAAGTACGGTGAGTCTGACACTTCAAAAAATGTAAGAACTATCGGCAGTACATGGCATTTTGTACAACTGCCTTCTGATTATACAGGTAAAACACTATTCCTTCGATCATCCACCCCACTCCCCCAATATGCGGGCTACTTGACGCAGCCTGCCATTGGAAACATGGAGTCGTTATATCTTGATATTCTTAAAACAAACCATGTATATTTTATTTTTGGAATTCTGTTCGTATTTACCGGGATCGCCATAATAGTAGCTCAGTTACTGGGTCCAAGTGATTGGAATCATATTAAGTTTCTTGCATTAGCCGCGATTTTTATTGGTACCTGGTATATCTTTGATACTAACATTGTTCAGATTTTCCTTGATATCCCCGTTTTCACGACATACATGCTAAATTACTCTATCCTTTTATCACCTGTTTGGCTATTAATGTATCTTGAAATAGAGCTTTTACAGGAATCTTCAAAAGCCCGCCTTATTATCAGAGTGTTATGGATTCTGTTTGCAGTGCTGGCTGCTTCTGCATTTTTATTGGATATGTTAAACATTCTTTCACTTTTATACTATAATATAGTTTTTAATTACCTTATAATCATATCAATAGTGTGTGTCTTATTGATATACCTCAATGAATTGCATAAGGGCAGAAAAGACCAGCTTCTTCTCATGACTGGATTGCTGGTATTTGGAGTGACAGGATTATTTGACTCTCAAAGAGCAGTTTTAAGCACCTCTCCTCATGCTACGTTATTCAAACTCAGCAATGTAGGAATGCTTTTCTTTCTTATTACACTGCTTATTTCTGTCGTCAGGGAGTTTGAATCACTTTACAGCGCTCTCAAGAGCACCTCAAAGGAAAATGAAACAAACTACAAATCACTCTTTACAAATATGACTGACGGTTTCATATATAGCCGTCTTGATCGCAATTCTGCCAGCGAAGTGGTAAGGTGTACGATTCTTGAAGCAAATGATGCTTTTATTATGGAAACAGGAAAACAAAAAGAGGAACTAATCGGAGCCGACCTATTTACACTTTATCCCGATATAAAGAGCAAAACTCTGCATTGTGATGTGAAATTGACCGAAGCGGATGTCGAACCGCACCATAGTATGTCTGATGAGACAGCTGTCGAACAGAGCTTTGATGCGTCTGATGAGACAGCTACCGCATCTGAATGTACCTATTTCACCGCTAATGCTTACAGTTCGGATGATGTTCTGATGCTTGGGGACAAATGGTACAGGGTATCTACATTCTGCCCAAAAGAAGGATTTCTCAATATCATTCTATCAGATATCAGTGCAATGAAAAAAGCGGAGGAGACAATCAGGCATCAGGCCTATACGGACAATATGACCGGATTCTTCAGCCGGACATATTTTGAAGAGATCCTCTTGGGAATGAACAGCATGATGAGTGCTGTAAAGCCGCTAAGCATTATTGCAACAGATATAGACGGGCTCAAGATAACCAATGACACCTTTGGCCACGATGCCGGCGACAATTTGATCAAGAAGGCTGCACAAATCCTATCTGACGTATTCGGCGAGGATACTCCCATTGCAAGGATCGGGGGGGATGAATTCTGTATCATTCTTCCTTGTACTGATTTTGCTGCGGCACAAGAATTGGCGGAGAAGATCGTTAAAATGACAGAAACCTCCAATAACCTTAACCCGGTTATTCCGGTCAGTATGTCTATCGGAATCGCATCTTCTTACGAGGATAGCAATGAAGACATCTACAGCATCTACCGCAGGGCGGATGATGATATGTACCGTTATAAGTTGAGCCAGACCAGCAGTGAGAAGAGCAAGGTCATCGATATGCTGCTCACGGCACTATCCGAAAAAGATTATGTCTCTCAAGGCCATGTGGAAAGGATCTCAGAATTATGCCTGCTTTTAGCCGAATCAATGAGCTTGCATGAAAATCAGAAGAGAGATCTTGTTCTGCTGTCAAAGGTACATGATCTTGGAAAGATCGGCATACCTGATGATATCCTCAATAAGCCTGCAAAACTTTCTACAAAGGAATATGAGAGAATGAAGCTCCATGTCAAAATAGGTTATAATATTGCCAACCGCTCGCGTGAACTGGTCACTATAGCTCCTTTAATCCTGCATCATCACGAGCACTGGGATGGGAAGGGGTATCCCGATTCACTCAAGGGAGACAAGATTCCTCTGGAATGCCGGGTACTCGCTATTGTTGACGCTTTTGATGCAATGACCAACGACCGGCCTTATCACAAGGGTATTTCCGTTGAAGAAGCGCTTCTGGAGATTGAAAGATGCGCTGGTACGCAATTTGATCCTAATCTGACAAAAGAATTTGTTGAGATAATAAGAGATTATATACCGGGAGATTCTGAATATTCAGATATGTCTAAACAGATTATGACCCATAATCATAAGGTTTGCGAACAGGCTCGTGCTAAGGGTTTACATGGATCTCCTGATCTGTCCGGTGCTCCGATATAACCTTAAATTTCCTTTTGAGTCTGTCTCTGCGCTTTTTTAGTTCCTCTAACTGTCTGCTGCCCGTCAATCCCATACGCAGGCAGTTTTTTAACGCCTTCTCAACAATCTGCAATGCCTGCACCGGGTCCTTTGCCTTGTGCTCATAATACTTTGCCATCTCTATCAGATGAAATAATTCAAACTCAGGATTCTCAGCATCTACAGCCTTCCAATGCTCCAGTGCCTGTTTATAACTTCCTCTCTTTTTATACACACCGGTAAGTCTCCTTACAGCATGCATCCTGACAGAAAAAAGTTCTGATTCCGTACAAGCCTCAAAGCACCTCAGCATGTCATCTGTTTTACCACATAATTCGAAAAACCTGCCCATGCCGAGGAGTTCAAGTTCTCCATCCGTCTGTGATAACGGGTTATTCATCATGCTTGACAACCTGGAAAGCAATGAAACCATTGAAAGGATGTCAAGTTCATTATGGCTGATTACTCTTTTAATATCTATAGCATCCCTGCTTTCAACATAGTTGAAATAAACGGAGGGGATCTGGGCACCGGGAATATCATCATCTCTGTAAAGCCCCAATATATTTTCTTCCAGCGAGGAAAGCCTGCAGCTATCTAGTTTAAGCCCCCATACGCGTCGAGAGGGATATAGCAGATCCAAATTCGGAAGTTCCTTGAATGATGGCCTGAAACGGTTTGAAATAAACCTGCTTTGCAGCAAATTAATATCAAAAGCCTTTCCATTGAACGTCACAAATCCCTTGTACCCGGCAAAAAGCTGCTGCAATCCTGACATCATTGCAGCCTCCTCATTGTAGTCGCGCATGAAATATTGCCTGACAATAAAAGCATCCTTTTCAAAAAAGCCCACTCCCACAAGGAATGCTACCGTCCCGGCACCGCCGGATAAACCGGTAGTCTCGGTATCGAGATAAAGCAGCTGATCCGCCCGTAACTCTTTGCAGTCCTCACCACCAAGAGCAGTAATCACATTGTCCTCCACTTTCAGCGCATCACCGAGCTTATACCCACCATGAAAAAAGGAAGGAGAGTATCTCCTCTCAATGAGATAGAAACAACCATATTCATTTGTCTGAATAACCCCCGGTATCATATCGTCAACGTCACAACCGCTTTTCTGATGTTGTGGCTCTGGAGATTTGCCAATCCCTTCACGATATAATCCGAGTTTGCTCCTCAAATCCACTTTTCCCGGCTCCCCATTTTATATTTAATTTATTTACTATCTTTGCTTCCTGTACTGTTTTCATTGTCTTCGCTCTTTCGCTGTTTAACCGCCTTTGTCATATTTACCGGATGCTGCCCCTGTTTCAGCTGTTGCAGCGGTTACCAACTATTTCAGTTACTATTTCATCCCCTGTCTGATCATACTTATCAACTTCAGCGTCAGTTCCTTTGGATTTCCTGTTCCGGTAAATTCATTCAGCGGACCGACACAGGACGGACACCCTGTTTCACAGCCGCAACCTGCAACCATAGCGGCCGCGGTTTCAAACAGCTCATCATGCAGCTCATAAAGTTTGTCACTGAAACCGACGCCCCCCGGGTAACTGTCGTAGATATATACTGTAGGCCGCTGAGTGAACGTGGCGCGGACCTGATGGACCACCCGGATATCACCCGGATCACACATTAAATAGATCGGCGCCGCATTGGCAAGTACGTTGGAAATGCCCAGAAGGCCGTTCTGCACATCCGACTGTGACAGCTCCGGCAGTATCTCCGGCAGGCTGACCCAGTAAGATGTGGTGTGCATCTCTAATTCCGGCAGTGTAACAGGGCCTGACCCTATATTTTCATGGGTGTGCAGCTTAATCTTCTTGAACATTGTGACCAACGAACTGACCGACACCTCTCCGCTGCTTCTGTGAACAACTTTCCCGGTATCCTCCCGGAAAACGTCTATGACCTTCAGATCCACTGCCAGATTTGCATCCGTATAATAGTCCACATTTACCTTGCGCACATATGCCTTCTTATCGTCAAAGTCAAGCTTTTCCACTTGATATTGAACGCCCTCATGCATATAGATCGCTTCCTCGTGAACCAGCATAGGCGCGCTAAAACGATCCGTCTCACCAATGACTATGGGCTTCGGATCTGATATGTCAATAATAATAAAATTCTCATTGGAAGCGCTGCGCAGGCTTATTTCATCAGCAGGAAACACATCGGACATCCAGTGCCAACGATCACCCACATGCCTCACCAGTCTTGCCTCTTCCATGAAAGACAACACCTCTGAAGTCGTATCAACGCCGAAATTCTCATCATCCACAAAAGGTAGTTCAAAGGCGGCACATTTCATATGATTATAAAGAATGACCAGATTGTCCGGGTTAATCAGGCCATTCTCCGGGCTCTTCCCGAAAAAGTAGTCCGGATGGTTGATGATGTACTGATCAAGGGGACTGCTGTTAGCGACCAAAAACGCAGCTGAAACACCATTTCTGCGACCTGCACGGCCTGCCTGCTGCCATGTACTGGCGATTGTGCCTGGATAACCGCAGATGATACAGGCTTCCAATGCGCCAATGTCAATCCCCAGTTCAAGTGCATTGGTCGATACGACTCCCGTAATACTGCCCTCCCTAAGACCCTTCTCGATCTCACGCCGCAGATTCGGCAGATAACCGCCCCTGTATCCGCGGACCCTTCTATCAGCATCCTTTTTTCCATGATAAATATCCTTGAGATATGTAACCAGCACCTCTACATTCAACCTGCTCCTGGTGAAAACAATGGTCTGCACGCCGTTGCGTATCAATGCCTCCGCAAGGCCTTCTGCTTCCAGCATACTGCTTCGCCTTATACCGAGCTCCTTATTAACCAAAGGAGGGTTATAAAAAACAATATGCTTTTTGCAGCTGGGCGCACCATTATTGTCGATCAGCTTTACATCAGCTCCGGTGATCCTGGATGCTAGCTCACCGGGATTGGCAATGGTAGCGGAACAGCAGATGAACTGCGGGTTGGACCCATAAAATTCACAGATCCTCCTGAGCCTTCTAATAACATTAGCTAGATGGCTGCCGAATACGCCACGGTAATGATGGACTTCGTCTATCACAATAAATTTCAGGTTTTCAAAAAGCTTTGTCCACTTTGTATGATGAGGAAGAATGCCGCTGTGGAGCATGTCCGGATTTGTCACTACAATGTGGCCTGCCTGCCGGATAGCTTTTCTTGCGGATTGTGGTGTGTCGCCATCTTTGGTGTACGTCTTGACATCTACACCCGCTTCCGTGATCAACTCGTGCAGCTCAGAGGTTTGATCCTGTGAAAGTGCTTTAGTGGGAAACAGGAACAGTGCTCTGGACCCTTCATCCTTTAAAATGGCATCCAGCACCGGCACATTGTAGCACATCGTCTTGCCCGATGCTGTAGGTGTCACTACAACTACGTTGCTGCCGTCATGAATAGCCTGGATGGCACTGGCCTGGTGGGAATAGAGCTTCCGCACGCCCCTTCTTTCCAGTGCATCCCTGATCCGGTCATCTATGAACTGCGGATACTCCGCATACACCGGTTCTCTGGCAGGCAGCTCCACCCATGAGGTGATGTTGTTCGTCATCTTTTCTGATGCCTTGAAATAATCCAGCATTTGCTCCAGATTCATAACATCCTCCGAACATATATTCTGTATTCATTTTAGTATATTTCGCCGGAGTTGTAAAGAAAGAACCGACGTCACAGCCCATAGCTGAAGCATCAAATATTTTTTAACTGGAAGTAGTATCAAATAATTCATTTTAAACTGCTATTCCGGCCACTCCAAAGCCCTAATATATAGCATCGCAGTGATAAAAATGCATAAAACGCAATTTTAAACCTCCTGACTCTAAATTTAGGCATAAATCACCCGTCTTTAGTCCTTGACAAGTAAATTATGAATTTTTGTCTACATCTAAACCTTGATTTTTCTGAGTTTCTTTATAAAATCATGTCGACTGTACCGTTTTGCAAGAAATGGGCACAATATTGTAATAAAATACTACTCTATGTGACATAATCACATTAAAAATCAATTATTGCTGGAATAGTAAACAAAAAAGTGAAATTTTACCAAAAATATTACGCATTAATTGAAAAACGGTACAGTTTGTTATATCCTGATTCCGTGGAAAAGAAGTTTGATGAGATGCATACGCTCCTAAGGGGTTTGCTTCCAGAGGAAAAATCTGCTTCTATACCGAAGGTGAATTTTAGTTAATGCTGCTTTTTGTCTGTCACCCAAATCATTGATTTTGCCAGGTTTCTTCAAGAAATCCTATAAGACCACTCGAACCATTTTTACTGTTAGTGATTTAGCGGCTACTCTTGAATCAATATCTATTTTTTCATTGCTGTATATAAAACCATGTGATGGCCGGTATGCTTATCATCCATACTCTCAAATCCGTGATCCTCCAGAAGACTTTTCATTTCATGAATGCCGTAATAATAAATATACCCAACATGAGTTGTCACAATTAGTTATCTATAGCCCCTGTATCAGTTCCGCCATTTCTTCCTGTGATAATGCCCTGAACACCCTGTCTTTGAACTGAAATGAATTTCTGCTGCCTTTTACATACCAAGAAATATGCTTGCGCATTTCCCGCACGCCGGAGTACTCACCCTTCAGTTCCACAAGCATATCCAAGTGTCGGAGCATCATTTGCTTCTTCTCTTCCAGGTGTGGTCCCACAAGCAGCTCACCTGTATTCACATAATGAATTATTCTTCGGAAAATCCATGGATTGCCCTGAGCACCCCTGCCCACCATCACTGCGTCGCAGCCGGTAGAGTCCAGCATCCTGACCGCTTCCTCCGGCGTATAGATGTCACCGTTTCCGATCACAGGGATGGATACTGCTTCCTTCACCTTCTTAATAATATCCCAGTCTGCCTTCCCGCTGTAAAACTGCTCCCTTGTTCTGCCATGTACAGCTATAGCGGCGGCCCCGCTTTTTTCGGCAATTAATGCGATTTCAATCGCATTTACATGTTCATCATCCCAGCCTTTGCGGATCTTGACGGTGACCGGCTTTTTTGATACGGCAACTACCGCTCTGATCAGCTCCCCCGCCAACTCCGGCTTGAGCATAAGCGCACTGCCCTCTCCGTTTTTTGTGATTTTCGGGGTGGGACAGCCCATGTTGATATCCAGAATTGCTGCTTCAGAGTCATTCAGCTTTTCAGCAGCATAGGCTAAAATGTTAGGCTCCGAGCCGAAAATCTGTATGGCGGCGGGCACCTCGAACTCGCTGAGTTGCGCAAGCTTCCAGCTCTTATCATCCTTATAGTACATACCCTTTGCGCTGATCATTTCCGTGCAGGTCAAACCGGCGCCCTGCTCTTTGCAGAGTACTCTGTACGGCAGATCGGTCACACCCGCCATGGGCGCTAGAAATATATTATTTTCAAAATTGATTGATCCAATTTTCATAATTCAGTAGAACAATAGATGATATCTATAATCTCTTTCATAATATTCTTCTGTGCATTTTCTTTGAATAAAGCATTCCTTGCCGATATATCTCAAAATAGAGTTTATATAAAGTTTAATAAATCGTCAATTATTTTATGCATAATACGGAATATTCACGAAGCTCACGAAGCTTTTCATTTTATCTGTGATCAATTACAGAAACTTTTGCACGCTCTCGGCCTATGCTCTTTTCAGGGAAATATAAAAAAGGCCACAACCTTCGTCGTAATCTTTTTTACTTGGCGTCCCGGACAGGAATCTACGGGCGACTTATATCCCTTTCCCTGTCGCCCTTTACGCTCGGATGGTATGCTCCCCGGTCATCCTCGCGCGCCTTGCCTGAAAATGCCTTGCATTTTCTCTTGGATCGCGCCCTCTCGGGTTCACCGGGCGCACCTATATAAAAGACCACGACTTATGTCGTGATCTTTACTTGGCGTCCCGGACAGGAATCGAACCCGCATCAATGGAACCGGAATCCATCACCTTATCCGTTAGGCCACCGGGACGTATTGTTTTACTGCCGTTCACTGCTCCTTGAAGGAACTTTGACACTACCGTATATTATAGTCTAGATACGGTATTTTTACAACTGAATTTGACAGAGAAATTGCCTGACATGAATTACAGTATAAATTATGGTGAGATTACCTCTTAATTGCCTGCATCTCCCCAACTACATCTAAATCACCTAAATAGCTTAAGCAGCCAATTCATGATCTGCATGTCAAATACCATACTGAAAATAAAGGTCCAGGTAAATACGATGATAAATGTCAGCCGCCTGAACAGGGCGTTGAAACGAAACAGCACATTGATACCTCTGGACAAAACCCCGGCAGACCAAAGAAATATCCCCATAAATATGATCAATGAAAGGTTTTGCATCCAAGGTGCGCTGTCGGTTGTTATTCCGCGTGTCAGAGTATAATAAAGAAACGTATGAACCGGAACAATGATAAAATGGGACATGATATAAACCTTCATTACTTTAATTGCAGAAGCATTGTGTTCTGTTACTACGGTACGCTCCAGCCGCAATAGCGGATTATCATCCTCTTCATCGTCATTCTTCCGCAGATCCAGCTGACCAACAAGCTCCAAAGCCATCGTGGCTTCCTTTTTCTTCAGGTACTTAAATATGTCAAAAAGCGGAACTCCAATGAAAACAACATCGACGAGTCCTAACACCAGAATAATAACAACGGCCATAACTGCGTTGAACCAGACATCTTCAGTCGGCCTGCCTGAAAAAACCACCTTGAAAACATTGGCGACATCAGGCAATAGCAGATCAATTGCACCAACCAGCACTATTCCAAGCACCAGTGACAATTTTTTATCTGTCAGCTTATCATATAAATGGACCGGGTATGCAAATATGTTCGCCAATATATCCGTGAATCTCTTCATATTGATCTCCTTCTATGTGATAGAGCTTAAGTCCGCCTTAGCTGGATATTAATAATAATATAGCTTGCAGGCAATAAAATCAACGATATCGCAAATAATACCAATAGCGGTATAACTGCAGAGGACAGGGCATCCGGCTCAATAAGCAGTCTGTTAAGCGCTTTAAGCGCCCATCCCTGTGGCGTGAAAAGAGATAATACCTGTACTCCCTGCGGCATGTCAACAAAGTTCCAAAAGCATCCGCCCACAAAACCTGTCAACATTGCCAGTACAGGCGCCCCAACCTGCAGCTGCGCCTGCGTCCTCAGAACAGATGACAGGAACATGCTTATTGCGATCACAGCAAGCATGTAGACAACCAATACAAGCCACGATAACAGGCCGTTAAATAACTCAACTCCAAAAAATATCTTCAGCACAGCAGTAAACATGGCTATCTGCAGTATTCCGGCAGCAAATAGTGCCAGGATACTTGCCTGAAACGATACAGCGATAGCTCCATTACCAACGCCAAGCCTTTTAATTGTACCATTCAGTCTTTCCTCGATGAGCCATCCTCCTGCAAACAGCATATAAAAATTTATAAACGCAATGATCAGACCTGCGGACGAGGCATATGCAGCAGGAAGCGAAGTCTGCGACACCTGCTCAACTACTCCGGCTCTCAGTTCTTTATAGTCAATTGTCATTAGCGGCTCAGGCTCCCAAAGAGCATCTGCATAAGCATAAACTTCGTCCCGAAAGCTGCTTTCCTTCTCTATTCCAAGCTCTGCATACTGATCCGTCACGTTATTTGCGGCCATATTAGCAGTAACTATCCGGATAACTTCTCCTGCTACAACCTCGGATGTATACCCGGACGAGTAGGAGGAAGCCGAACTGACAAGTTCAATCAGTCCATCACTGTCACCCTCATGAATAGCTTCTTTGAAACCTTTTTGAATAATAAAGACCTGTTCCACTTTACTATCCTCCAGCATGGCAGCTGCAGCTTCCCGATCAGTCCGGTTCACGCTCAAGCCTTCCTTGCCTGAAAGTCTGTCCAGAAGAAGCATCGAATATTCTGTCAAATCTTCATCCACAATAGCCACCGGGACGGTGTTCATTTTTTCATATCGGAACGCATAACCTGCAGCAACAGTGATCATCAGAGGAATCAGGATCATTGCCGAAAAGAGTAGTTTGTCGCCCATCATCATTTTCAATTTATAAAAAGCTGTAGAAATCAGTTTAATACGACTTACCCCCTTCTCACATATTTCATAATCAATACAGACACCGCCAGAAGAACACAGCCCATCGCCGCAAGTACCATAGCTTGAAGCCCCGTATTCATGGCATTATTACCTGAAAACAGCACCATGAATCCATCCATTGCCCAGCGGTTGATAGTCAGTCTGCTGAGATTCCTGATGAAAGATGGCATTGACGGAAGCGGATAAATGCTTCCGCCTACTACTGCCATGAGCAAAATACCCAGATTTCCTATAATATCGGCAGAGGCCGTTGACGAAGATACCGCTGCAACAAATAGAGACCAGGCACTGACTGCCAGAATGATTCCTCCAAAGAGCATTAATATGTGCTGGATTGGTGCACCCCAGTAGCTATTGAACAATTTTGACGTTATCGCAATAATAAGGCCAAACTGTAGAATCAGCAGCAGTACGGAAACCACCAGCTTGGAAAGCACGACCTTCCACATGCCGACAGGCGCAGCAGACAGCCTTCTCGTAATCCCCACACTTCTTTCCGTCACCAGCATTTTCATCCCGGGCATACCGGCGAACATCATGAAAACAACGATCAGTGCTGCTGCAAAATACTCCACGGGTGTCAGGTCATAACCGGACTGCCTGTCCACTGTGGTGAAAACTTTATTTCTTGCCAGAGCCTCCATGAAATACTCCATAATAGCATTATTATACCGGGCATCCAGTTCAGCACCAGAGAGCCCTGCCTCATAATCATACTTGTAGATCGTTATGATGGCGCTCTGTGCCGCCGAAACCAGATTTGCAGCGCTCTGTATGATATTCTTAACAATATATGACTGCAATGGCATAGCACTGCTGCCCACAACTGTCACCGGTCGATTCTCCCCGAGTGCTACACTGTTTGTAAAATCCGGCGGGATTATAATGATCCCTCCTACACTCTGATCAGACAGCTGCTTCATGGCAGTTTCCTCGTCCAACCGCCGTATCTCGCTGAATATGCTGATTTCCCTCAACTGATTCTCCAGCATTCTGGTCTGGGTAGTGTTCTCCATGTCAACCAAAGCTACAGGAAAAGGCTCTATAAAGCTGCTCTTGTCCAGATAAGGTGAAAGTGCATAGGTAAAAAATGAAATGAAAATAAGCGGCGCCACAAGCAGCAGTATGCAGGCCTTCCAATCCTTCAGGAAAAGTCTTATGTCATTTTTCAACAAAGTCAAAAATGAAGTCATCCTTTGTTTCCAGTCCCCCGTATTATTACTGCCGGGATCTCAACCCTTCCCTGATATTACTATTGTCCAAGGAAAGCATCGAATATTGCTTTGTTGTTCAGATAAAACGCACCAAATGAAGCCATTATCTCCATCTCAATCTTGTTAAGATCCTGCTGTGTTGCAGCATTAAGATCCATAACACTGCTCCTGCTGACCTCCGGAAGAGTAAATGGTTCTATGCCAAATCTGCTCTCCGCAGCCACATTCAGTATACCGGAAAAATCATTGATCCCAAGGAAAGGTATGTCAGCCTTGAACTTGAACTCTGAGGTGTTGTTTCTGGATTTGAGTTTGTTATTTTCCCAAGCCATACTATCCCAATCCACCTCCAACGAACCAGTACCGGTGTCTCCAAACATCTTTGCGCGAAGCTTGATTAACTGACTATTTTTCAATGTCAGTTTATCCGGTTTGGAGGAGAGCTCTATATCCAACTGAATCCCGACCTGCTCGCCATCCTGCGGAGTTATGGCACATTCAACATTTACTCTGCCGCTTGTTTCGTTCTCCGCCGCTTTCGCAAACTCAGGCCTTATATGAAGCTCAAAGGCCTTTAAGGCTGAACAGGGGCCATCTGCCGAATCATTTGCCGGTACTTTGCAGACATCGCCATACTGCGTCACTGCAAGGTCTATGAACCTGTTTCTTGCATCTTCAAATACCAAATTACTGCAGCCTGAAGCGAAGTCTAATACAAATCCGTCGAACCCATTAGTATTCTGCATATCTAATGCCAGTTTCCGATCCAGTATATTACCGTCCTTGTCGATGACTACCGTCATCTGAAGGCCGCCCTTTACTTTGTACTTGCTAATGGTTTCCTTGAGAGCTTCTCTGAAGCCATCTACATCCTCTTCCACTCTTAGTCTGTCAAGCAGCCCCTTCTCCAAATCATTCATTGCTGCCGCACCTGTCTCATCCATAAATTCAAACAGGCGGAACAGACCTGCGTCCTCCAGCAGCGCAGATAAATCTGCAAAATTACCATACGTGTACTGAAGCAGTGCATCGTCCTGTACAATCATATCAGCGAATTCATATAGCAATGCCGTTGCAGAATCCTCATCCAGCGACACTAGAACCTCAACGCCTTTGACTGTTTCTCCCGAGATTGACAACTCCTTTTGCTGGCCATATTTCACTGCATCCTTTGTAAAATATTTAACAGCTAGAGCGCCTAGTTTCCCTGTAGATGTTTTAAAAACTGCAGCATCGAATTTCAACGCAGATGCGATCTCGGCTCCGGTCACAAGCTTTCCGGGCTGTATAGGAACAGAGAACTTATTGTAGACCTCCTGCAGTTGATCCAGATTTGCACTAAAATACTTCTCAGGCAGCAGTACCGGTACAGAGAAATAAAGCCTCTGCCGGTCCGAAAACAACTCGGCATCGAGGAAAGGCACCTTTTCAAGCAAAAGTGACACATTTGTCAGCGTGTTCTCCTCCCTGGGCTGCTTCTTTATGTCAACAACCAATTTGCTTTTACGTATTAAGTCTGAAACTCCACTGATATCCACTGGTCCAAAAGCCCCGACGCCGGATTCAATATCTGCTGTGATCTCTGCTCTCCTTCGGTAAGGCTCTTCCAGATATGGAGTCTGTTTTTCAATAAATTCTTTATAGTTCTTCTCCACCCATTGAGCTGTCTTTTCGAAACTATTTTTCTCTGCTCGCAGGTAAAGATCCACTGCTGCCTCAGGCAGAAAAAGTTTGACTGCCAATGCTATAATAACAACAGCCACCGTAATTACAACGGCTATTAAAAGGTTTCTCTTTTTCTTGTTTTTACCTATACCAAGACGCATATACTCAACTCCCTTACCGTTGACTGTCTTTCTTTAAATACACCAATTGTCCTAGCTGCTGCGCTATGCTGCAACACTTTGCGACTCATTGTCGCTACCTCTCGTTCCCAAACATCATACCTGTCCGTCGTTGTTATCAGCCAGCCGGAACAGCACCGACTCCAAGTCACTTACACCATAAGCCTTCTTCAAATCCTCCGCCGATCCCAATGCCGGCATTTTCCCGTTTGCCATTACTGCTATTCTGTCACAGAGCGTCTCAAGTTCATCTACATAATGGCTGGTGAATACAATTGTTCTTCCTTCATTTTTCAGCGCGCTCAAAGTATCAAGTATGTACCTGCGGGACTGAATATCCACACCGACTGTCGGCTCGTCCAAAAGCAGAATGCTGGGATGATGAAGCAAGGAAACTGCAATATTCAGCCGCCGCTTCATTCCACCGGAATATTCAGAAACACGGTCTCTTATTCTATCCTCCAACCTTGCAACAGTCGTTGCTTCGGCAATCCGCTCTTTCCTAAGTTTGCCGCGAAGGCCGTAAATACCTGCCCAGAAGTCCAGATTGTCTCTACCGGATAGCATCGGGTAAAGTGCTATTTCCTGAGGCACAAAACCTATTTCTCCTTTGATCTTGTCCGGCTGACTACGCACACTAAGGCCATTAACAATGATATCTCCTGCTGTAGGCTTTAAAAGAGTAGCAAGTATTGAAATAAGTGTGGATTTTCCTGCG
>JAEYRF010000137.1 GCA_023409615.1 Bacillota bacterium
GTGATGCACCGGTCAGCATGATGTTCCACTCCGCAGCCGCCGAGTCGCCGTATCTTAAGGATACAACGCCCACTGTGAGCGGTCTTAAATCAGGTCGTGTCATTGTGAACACAGAGGGGAGGATATAATCATTCCAGGCATGTCTGAAGCTGAAAAGTCCAACAACACCGAGAATGGGTTTAATAAGCGGTATAATAATCTGCCAGTAGATTCTGAAGAAACTACACCCGTCAATTGTAGCTGATTCGTCCAATTCTTTGGGTATGCCGGCTACAAACTTGGACACCAGGAAGATATTGGTCGCCTGGGTGGTTCCTATCTGAATAAGTATGATACCCCAGAGACTGTTATGTAAGTCTGTCTTTACGGCCAGCATATATAAAGGCCTTAGGGTAACGGCACCTACAGAAATAAACATAGTGGAAAGGAGCACAACAGTAAGAAGCTTTTTCCCCGGAAAATCCCTCCGTGCAATACAGTATCCGGTTGCAGAAGACAGCAGGAGTGACCCCAGAGTTGTAAAAGCCCCTAAATAGATGCTATTGAAGGTATAACGGAAAAAGTTGAACCGGCTCATGGCAATTCCATAATTGTTAAAAATCCATTCTTTGGGTAGAATCGTACCCCCCAGTGTAACCTCTGCATTAGTCTTGAAGGAGCCCAGCACGGCATAGAGCACCGGAAAAAGCGTGATAAGGGTGATGGCCCCTAAAAACAGATACATGATTGTATATAAAGTCATGCGTTTTATACTCATTTTCATCTTGTCACCTGCCTGCCTTAATAGATTTCATTCATCTTTTTGGATATATAAAGATAAATGACTGTAATAACCCCGACTATGGCGGCGGAAGCAATGGCCACTGCCGAACCGTACCCGTATTGCGCTACAAACATACCTCCGCCTTCTGCGGGGAAGAACGCCCTGTAAATATATAAGTACATAACATCGGTAGCTCCTGCCGGTCCACCGGCTGTCAGTACCATGATACTTTCATAACCCTTTAAGGCAACGATAATGGCCAGCATGATGACCACCTGCATGACGGGCCCCATCATAGGAATGGTGATATAAATCAATTGGTGAAACTTATTGGCTCCGTCTATGGCCGAGCTTTCATAGAGCTCTTCCGGGATGGATTGAAGGCCCGCAAGAAAATAAACCATGTAATTTCCGAGAGCACCCCAGACTGCAACCAAAACCGCCGACAGCATGGCTTTTTTCATTCCTAGCCATTCAATAGGCCGGTCGACAAATCCTAAATTCATGAGCATTTGATTTAAAATACCGTTATAGGAATTGAAAATAAAGTAAAAGACCAGGCTCATAACCGCAGTACTAATGATGGTGGGCATAAATATGGTGGTTCTGAATAGGCCTCTTCCCGGTATTTTTTTGTTAAGCAATACTGCCAGTGCAAAAGCGATTGGAATAGTCAACACAAGCTTACCGCCTGCATAAACGAAGGTATTGCCAACAGACTTCCAGAAGTCCTTATCTCTTGTAAATAGCCGGACAAAATTATCCAAGCCAACAAATAGGGGTTCCATCATGCCATCGTATTCATAGAAAACATACTTCAGCGCCCACAATAAGGGATAGACTGAGAATACAGCCAGAAAGAATACACTTGGCAGTATCATGGTATAGACATCTGTATTTTTTTTAATTCTTCTAAATAAGCTTCCATCGAGATGCGCGTTATTAAGAGGGCTTGCTTTTTTAATAGACAGTCGCTTCATACCCTTTCACTTCCTTAATGTCATGCAATAGTGTGTAGAGGTGCACCACAAACTTCGAGCTACTAAACAGAAGGAGAAGGAACACTCCCTTCTCCTTCGTGTAACTTCACTCTTTATAGACCTGAAGGATCAAAGTCAGGTATGATGATCTTCTTGACCTTGCCTGATGCAGCGTCCTTTTCCAGAGCTTCATTGTATCTTGTGTTCATGTCGGCGATGGCCTCATCCAAATTAGTAGCGCCTAAGATAACAGCGGCTATAACGTCATAGTGGGTCTTGCCTTCTGCCTTCATGCCCTGTCCGGCAGGAGCCAGCGGCCAAATGCCATCTATTCCATCGGTGGTTTTAAATTCTGCCGCGCCTTTCAGCTCCGCATCCTTCGCCTTATCTAAAACCGAAGGAACAACCGAGAAGGCAAACCCTTTCTCATGATAGGGAACCAGCACCTCATCGCTGTAAACATATTCAAGAAGCTTCCAGGTTTCATTCTTGTGTTTTGATTCACTGCTCATGTATAGATAGGACCCTGCGTTTCTGATTTCAGAGGGAGCTTTTGCAGTGCCGTCCAGCGTCGGAACAGGCGCTGCACCCCAATCGCATTTAGGTGGGAACTGATTAGCGTATACGCCAACTTCCCAGTTACCGGATATGTACATACCAATCTTGCCTTCCGCAAACTGGCTTCTCATAGGATCCATATCAAGTCCCTCAATACCCGGGAACATGGAGCCGTCAGCGTACATTTTCGCAAATGCCGCGATAACAGGCTTGGAGGGCTCAAAATTATATGCGCCGGTCTTGTAGTCATAGTAATAGGCATTACTTCTGAAGGCGATCTGGTCAAGGCAGCGGAATAGCGAGTTGTTAGGATTTTTCATATTAATGGCGAAACCATAAGCGCCTTCCGATTTACCGACCTCAGCGATCTTTTTGGCGTATTCCACCATTTCATCAACGGTTTTTGGTGGTCCGGGAAGATTGGCCTTGGCAAACAAGTCCTTATTATAGACTAGTCTGAAGGTAATACCGCCGTTTGGCAAAGAATAAATTTTATCGCCCACCGTATTGATGAATTCAACATTAATAAGCTTACCAAATCTGGCTTTCATTTCATCGGTGAGATAACTGTCAAGTGGCTCGGCCATTTTTCTGTCCACATAGTATTTTGCATTTTGCTGATTGACGAAGATATCAGGAGCCTGCCCGCTTTGGAAGGCCAGCTCAAGATTTTGCGGATAGTTTTCTGTCTGAATATTATAGTCGATCTCATAGTTTGGATTGTCCTGGGTAAACTTGGCTACTACTTCCTTCATATAGTCCATATCATGTCTGTCCTTTGTCCACCAGGAAAGCTTAACTTTTTCTGCAGGGGCTTGTGTTGTGGGCTCAGCACTAGGTGTTTGGCTAGTACTGGGGGTGGGGGTGGGTGTGGGGTCATTGACCGCAGGCTTCTCACCGCAGGCTGCCAACAATGTTCCCAGCAGCATCAATGTAGTGATGATGCATATCATTCTTACCCAACTCTTTTTTTTCATCGAATCTCCCTCCTGCTATTTGTTTGTTCGACTTACATTTTGATTATAGATGGGCTGGCAATTCTTACAATGAGGTAGAATTATGATCAAAGGTGGGGATTTTTATGATAATTTTTCCATGTATTCTGCGGGGTTAAGTCCCGTATGCTTTTTAAACACCTCGCTGAAATAGCGCCGATCCTCATATCCAACCCTGTTGGCTATTTCATAAATCTTATATTGCCCGGTTGCCAAGAGCTCCTTGGCTTTTTCGACTCTGGCTTTGATGAGATACTCAATAAAGGTTTCCCCCACCAATTCCTTGAAGACTGCAGAAAAATAAGTAGGGCTTAAGCACACATGTTCTGAAACAGTTTGGAGGGAGATATCCTCATTGAAATGCTGATGAATATAGAGCTTTGCCTTGTCAATATCTTTTTCGAGCTGGGATTTCTTCATATTCCCAACGGTCTGCGCAATTTCACAGAGGATTTTATTCAGCCAGCTTCTGATTTCATCCACTGTTTTGTATTTCTCAAATTCAGCAATGAAGTCATGATTTCTTATATGGCTCATTTCAGTATTTTCAGGGAGCTCCAGCGTCATGCGGGAGATAAGGCCCACAAAGTTTCTGAGTATTTTCTTTATGTAGAACGGTGAAATATCCTTTTGGTTGATTAAGCTCTCAATAAACTTATCAAGACAATCAGGAATCTGCTTGTAAACACCGATTTTTATGTATGATAGAATTTCATTTTCAAGCTGAATGGGATAATGAAAAGACTGATGATGGTTTATTCTTATATCCTGTGCGCAAATAACGCGATTATGGCCGAGGACTATTCTATAGGTGATGGCCTCCTTGGCTTCCATAAACGAGTAGTAAATATCCTTGATATCCTCATACAAGCCTCCGATGCCCAAGGTTACCGTAATGTCCAGATGCTTTTCCACGCTCTCACGTATTCTTTCCGCCACATCTGAAATTCGGGTCTTGTTTTCGTTGAGGCTCAGATCATTACGATAATTAATCAAAAGGACAATCCGGTTATCATCAACCCTAAAGGTCTCACAATTATAGCATGCATCCATGAGCTCCTGGGCCATATTGGCTACTGCAAATTTATACAGCTCAACCTCCTTGATGTTATTACGCTCAAAAAGCTCCCTATAATGGTCCAGCTCTATTAAAAGCACCGCAAAATTTTTAACATCCAACCCGATTTCCAAAAATCTGAACCGGTCTTCAAACTCACTCAAGTCATGCTCAACAGGCGTACTCACAAGATATCTGAAATAATCATCCTTCAGAAGCGGCAGGCTTTTAATCAGCTTCTGCTGCAGCAGGATGCTGTCCTCCCTGAGCTTTTTCTCAATTTCCAGCTTTTCATAGGCTCTTAATACCGCCTCCTCAATCATTCCGATCCGTGCGGGCTTTAGGAGGTATTCCTCTGCGCCGAGCTTGACAGCCTGCTGTGCATAGCTAAAATCATCATATCCGCTTAAAATGATGACCTTCGTTAAGGGATAATGCTGTTTTATCAAGGACGTCAATTCAAGTCCATCCATAATCGGCATGCGAATATCGGTAATGACAACATCCGGTTGATGCTCCCGCACAAGATCAAAGGCATCCTTGCCATTGCAGGCTTTACCTGCAACATCGAAATTCATCTGGGCCCAATGGCCCAGCTTGATAATGCCGTCAAGAATATCTGCCTTATCATCTACAACAATCAGCTTATACATCCTGACCTCCCTTTATGGCTGGAATACATATGGTTATTTTTGTTTCCTCATAGGGCTTACTGCTTAAAGCCAAACCGTATTCTTCCCCGTAATGAATCTGAATTCTCTGAAAAACATTACCCAGGGCGTATCCGCCATAACCCATATCCGGGTTTTGTATGGCTTCAACAATCTTTTCCTTATCAAAACCGCAGCCATTATCTACGATTTCAAAGCATATCCTGTCGGCTTGTTTAGTGACATTGATCTCAATTTCCCCACCCGTTTGCATATTCTCAAAGCCATGTAGAATGCTATTCTCAACAAGTGGCTGTAAAATAAGCTTGACGGTCTCATAGCCGTAGGTTTCTTCATCAGCTTTAATACTATAATCAAACTTTCCTTCATAAACTATTTTTTGAATATTCAGATAATTACCCACATGCTGAAGCTCTTGAGAGACTGTTGTCAATTCCTTACCTTTATTAAGTCCGATCCTGAAAATATTGGATAAGGAAATCGCCATTTCACTCACCAGTTCGTTTCCCTGCATCATGGATCTCCAATAGATGGAATCAAGGGCATTATATAAAAAGTGAGGGTTAATCTGTGCTTGCAGCGCCTTTAGCTCCGCTTTCCGTTTTAGCTGCTGCTCTTTTTTAACATGCTCCTGCTCAATCTTCAATTCCTTTAAAAGGGTCTGAATCTGGTCGCTCATATCATTAAAGCTTTTGCC
>JAEYRF010000136.1 GCA_023409615.1 Bacillota bacterium
CAGTTATGGATCCGGATGGTGAATACAAGAAACATCTACGAATAGGTAAACAGTAAGTTGGGTTGGATAAGTGAGGGGGGTCATTCTTTGACGGTAGGGTATTAAAATTTTGAGGGATATGCTGTCAAGGTGAATGAATAGGTTGAAGATATCGGCTGATACGATTGGCGTTATCGAGGGACAGCCACAAGGGAGAATACGAGTGAAGGATACTTCGATTGCATGAGGATGTTATTCGAGGTTAATATAGATTAATAAATTATAGGAGTGATGCACATGAAACATGATAATGCAAGGGATTCTGATATGGGTATCAATCTTTATGGGTTGAACTCTGGAATAAATACACCGGGATATCAGGCGGTTAAAAAGGCAGCAGTAGAGTTGTCGGTAGAAAAGATGTTGGGTGTTACTATCGCTACTGACAGTCGCCATAAAAAAGGACCCAAAAAACATAGCAGAAAGTAGGTGATTTTTATGCCAAAAGGATCAAATTCTCCGACAATCGGGGACAATGGCTTTCTAACGAAGCCGGGTGACAATTCCAAAGCACTCAACACAATCATGGGTTTATACAAGCTGCCCAAGATTGATATAAATGATGACGAAGCAGTGGAACGGCGCATAATGGATTTTTTTGAGTATTGTGCAGCGAACGATCTGAAGCCTGGAGTGGAAAGCATGTCACTTGCAATAGGCGTTGATCGTAGAACCCTGTATGATTGGGAAACAGGTGTGGCAAGAGGCAATAATCCAAGGCGTTCAGAGATAGTAAAACAAGCTAAGCGGACATTATCAGCTTATTTGGAATACCTGGCGCAGAATGGGAAAATCAATCCGGTAACAGCGATATTTCTTTTCAAGACACAGTTTGGATTTATTGAAACAACACATATTGAAATTGGTTCCGCTCAACCATTAGGAGAGACTCTCACCGCTGAAGAGATTGCCAGACGTGCCGGACTGCCTGATCCAAATGAGCCGGTGGATGTGGAATGGAAAGAGTAAAATTAATAGAAAGAAGGAAATTATATGTCACAGTATGACGCATGGTTAAAACAGGAAAAGGAAAAAATCAATTTGGAATACGAAACGAAGAGACAGGATCTGTTAGGAAAATCTTTTCTAGCTGGTATGAACGAAAAGTCCAAACAGGATGATGATGTTCAATCCATATCATCTCAATACAAAGAATTGGATAAACAGGAACAGTCAGCGATCGCAGAGCTAATGAGACAAATACAAAGCAAGTAGTTCTTCCTTGACAGCAAAGGTTTTACATAATTAGCATAGCAACCGGTGGGGCATTCATATGTATTATGGGTGCCCTGCTGCCACTTATAATGACATCCAGTTGACTAAAGAAAATTGCTGACCTTGAAGGGCAAGTTCAAAGCCAGCAGAAACAGATTGACATATCAATGGACTTCCCCCATTGTAACGCCAATGATTTGATCAAAAAATACAATCAAGTATGGCATACGGTTTGTTCCACCTGCATTTAAATGTATAACAGCATCTTCAAGTTCAATATAACCGTCAAAAGGATGATCCTGTATGCTAGATGGGTATTGTTTGTCATAATCATCAGTGAACTTGTTTGCTAATTGAGATAGAAGACGCGTGGATGGATTATCTGAATCCGGCGTCATAATCTTACCGGATATAGATCCGATTGCTGTAAGCAATATTACACTGTTATTTTCGCCAAGATCTTCAAAATTAGCTAGTTGTGAAAAAGTAATTATCATATGTTTCTTTATCGATGGAGCACTCATGAGCATGGCCTCCTTCCTATGTATTTCAACTTTGAAGTTGATTAGAATATTATACCACATTATTACAAAATACACCATAAAGGAGTGATTAGTATAAATTCGCAAATTCAATTTTGGAGAGATGAAGAAGCAAAGAAAATACACGAAGATTATGAGAGCAAACGAAAGGATATTTCCGGTGAAGCTTTTGAAGCTGGATTGTCCGGTTGTAGCAAGTCAGATTCGGTAATGCAGGAGATTATTTCCCGATATAATGCTTCATACCAACAGGAAGCTGCTGCCGTCAAAGGGATATATGATAAGGCAGAGAAGTATGAACAGGATAGACTTGATCAGGCAGAAGTTGAACGGCAGGAATCGGTTCGGCGTGCCTGGGGATTAAAGTGGTGACGAAGCCGACATGGCAGTTCCATTGACGGTAGTCATGTAAAATTAGAGTATACCCTAAATATCCAATAGAGAAATACTCTTTTTATGTAAAACACAAATTGATTTATTGTTTATTTTACAAAATGTAAATAAAATTATTGACTTTAAATTTACATAATGGTATCATGTAAGTAATCAAGTGAGGGAGGTTACTTATATGAGAATAGGATATGTCAGAGTATCAACGGTTGAGCAGAACGAGGGCAGACAGATTGAAGGTTTAAAGAAATATGATATTGAAAGATGGTTTATCGAGAAGGTAAGCGGCAAGGATACGAATAGACCCAAGCTGCAGGAAATGTTAGAATTTGCACGAGAAGGCGACACAATCTATATTCATGATTTCTCCAGGCTTGCGAGATCAACCGTAAGCGCTCAATAATTGACCGGGTATACAAATACGGACGTTCAACTTCTATTGAAAGTAAAACGCTCCAACTTCAAGTTTTATTTTTGAACCATTGCACATCCTTGCTTTATCTTTTCCGACCACG
>JAEYRF010000145.1 GCA_023409615.1 Bacillota bacterium
TTTCTTCATGGCATATTCGTTTCTGATTACTCCGGAATTGAAGGTCTGCCCGCTTAGAACACCAAGCAGCAGTCTGATGGCGGTGCCCGAACGACCTGAATTCAGAACTGAGGTGGGAGCTTTCAGACCATAAAGGCCCTTTCCTTGCACCCTGACCTTACTGTCTTGCAGAATCTCGATACCAATCTGCATTTTCCGGAAGCATTCGATTGTACTGATGCAATCTTCACCCAGCAGAAAATTATCTATTTCTGTTGTACCTCTGGACAGTGCTCCTGTTACGATCGCTCTATGAGATATGGACTTGTCACCTGGGATTGAGATCTCTCCTCTTAGTGTACTTCTGTTTTCTACTAACACGCGCTTCCCCCCCGATTCTGAATTCAAAAATGTGCCCCGGTGTTAAACGTTTTTATATACTTTATAACCTGCATCAATCAATAAGTCAAAGGCAATATTTATACTGCTGCTGTCAGAGAAGGTGATTATCAGACAACCCTGCTCAAATTCTCTGCTGTTTGCAACATTTATATTTTTAATATTGATATCATTACAGCCTAGCAGGGTTGTTATTTCGCCTATAATACCCGGTTTGTCCTGAACATCTATAGTGAGCTTGAAACGTGGTTGTATTAAGCCCTTCATTTGATCTGATATTGCATCTCTGAACTGACCTGCTCCTGCAAAAAAATCATATATTTTATCTGAATTGCCATTTTGCAGCATTTCAGAAAAATCGTCCAATGTTTTTCTGAAATGTTCAATCAGTTCAATTATGTGTTCTTTATTGCTGAAGACAATGTTCTCCCACATGACCGGGTTCGAGGAAGCGATTCTGGTGATGTCTCTGAAACCACCTGCAGCCAGCGCCTGCATTCTGCCATTGCTCTCATCCAGATCTCTTATCATATTCACAAGGGCTGCCGCAATCACATGGGGAAGGTGACTGATCCCGCCTGCTGCAATGTCATGCTCTCTGGCAGACATTACAATTGGGATGGCTCCTATTCCTTTTACAATTGCCGACAAGACCTCCAATGATTCCGGGGTTGTCGATGCACATGGGGTCAATACATAGTATGCATTCTCAAATAAGTGTGCATAACTGCTGCCAAAACCGGATCTCTCTAAACCTGCCATGGGATGTCCTCCAATAAAACATGGGGGTTCTGACAACCCATCAACCTGCTGTGTGATTTCTTCCTTTGTACTGCCTACATCTGTAATGATGCACGTGTCCTTTATATATGGGGCTAATTCAGTAATATATCCGAATGTTTGCTTCACCGGAGTGCAAATAAAAATAATGTCGGACGAGAATACTCTTTGATCCGGGATAGTTAACCCTACTGCGATGATTCCTTGGCTGAGAGCTAGGTCTAACGATTGCCTGTCGGTATCTACAGCTGTTATACCACAGTTGCCCAGTTTGTCATGTATTGCTCTGGCTAGAGATCCGCCGATCAGTCCCAGCCCGATAATTGTAATCTTAATCCTGTCCATTTTTAAACACTCTGCCTACTATTTCGGCAATCTTTCCAATATCATTACATAAATTGGTGAATGCTTCCGGTGAGAGCTGCTGAGCTGCATCAGAGAGCGCACACCTGGGGTTGGGATGAACCTCGATTATTAATCCGTCTGCACCTGCTGCAATGGCGGCTCTGGAAAGTGGTAGAATGTATTGCTCCCTGCCTGCTGCATGGCTTGGGTCTACAATGATTGGCAAATGGCTGTTTGCTTTGACTACCGGAATCGAACTTATATCCAGTGTATTTCTTGTGGCTGTCTCGAAGGTCCTGATACCTCGCTCACAAAGCACTACATTATAATTACCTTCACTCATAATATATTCTGCCGCATTAAGCCATTCATCTATAGTGGTCGCAGATCCTCTCTTGAACAGGACCGGTTTCCCGGAGCGTCCGACTTCTCTGAGAAGATGGAAGTTCTGTGAATTCCGGGCGCCGATCTGAAACATATCCACATATCTTGATGCTATTTCAACAGAATACTCACTAATAACCTCTGTAACTGTAAGCAATCCGGTGGCCTCGCTGGCTTCCTTGAGCATTTTCAGACCTTCCTCTTCGAGTCCCTGAAAGGAATAGGGTGAAGTTCTGGGCTTGAATGCGCCTCCTCTTAGAAACTTTGCACCGGATTTCTTCACTGCCTTTGCAGCGGCAAGGATCTGCTCGCCTGACTCGACAGCGCATGGGCCGGCCATCATGACCAGTTCCTTCCCGCCGATTTTAACACCGTTCACATCAATGACGCTGGGCTCAGGTCTAAAGGTCTTGCCTGCAAGCTTGTAGCTTTCCATAATTGGCACGAGTTTGTCGACACCCTGCATAAGTTCCAGTGGTATATCACTGAGCAGCCTCTTGTCGCCAATTACCCCGATAATGGTTCTTTCCGCTCCTTTTGATATGTGGACGCCAAGTCCCACATCCTCCAGTACCCTGGATACTTCCCGTATTTCGCTGTCCTGCGTTCCTGGCTTCATTACAATAATCATAGTTCTCTTCCCTTCTACCGTTTTTCGATGATAATTCCAAATTGCCTGGTTCCATTTTTACCATTCTGCTGTTCTGCAATCCGCCACCGTATGCTGGATACTATGTAGGCACGGGGCACATTTGATATAAATTTACAATGATATACGATGATTGTCAAGAACAGGCTTTTGCGATGTAACCATAATAATATTTTGCAGCACAATATGTAGTGCCGAACTTATAAACATACCAGCAATATATTGTGCTGCGGAACTTAAAACAGGACACATCGCAAAATGCCCCGCACTTTCAAGAAAATCCTTGAACTGGCTTTAATGTGTGTTATAATATACATTGTGTCATAATACCCGTAATTCTTGAATGACCTTCCTATTTTATAGGAAAAATATTATAAGTCTGTAATAATACAAGGGGGAATTCATATGAAGGATTATACTGTGGATAAGCTCCGTAACGTGTGCTTGATGTCACATGGCGGGGCGGGCAAAACGACGCTTGCAGAGGCAATGTTGTTCAACACCGGGGTTCTGGACAGATTCGGCAAGGTAAACGATGGAAATACGACTACGGATTACGACCCGGAAGAAATTAAAAGGAAAATTACAATCAGTACAGCAATGGCTCCATGTGAATGGAAAGATTGCAAGATCAATGCGATCGACACCCCCGGTTATTTTGACTTTGTAGGCGAAGTCAAGCAGGGCATTAGGGTTTCAGATGCAGCTCTTATACTGGTTCCAGCCAAAGGCGGGGTTGCTGTAGGAACGGAAAAATCCTGGAATTATGCAAATGAGCAGGGGATACCAAAGTTGTTCTTCATTAACAAGATGGATGAAGAAAATGCGAATTTTAATGATGTTTTAGGACAATTGACAAACACATTTGGCAAAAGTGTTATTCCATTCCTGCTTCCTATAATTGAAGGGGAAAAGTTTATAGGTTTTGTTGATATTCTGGGAATGACTGCGAAAAAGTTCGACAAGGATAAGCTGATCGATATAGCGATCCCTGCCGGTTTAAATGATAAGGTTTTAGAAATCAAAGACACATTAAATGAAGCACTTGCTGAAACAAGTGAGGAGCTCATGGAGAAATTCTTCGGCGGCGAGGAGTTCAGTGCTGAGGAAATAAAGAATGGTCTTTCAACGGGGATCAGTGACGGCTCCATCGTACCTGTATTTTGTGGATCTGCTCTTTTGAATCAGGGTATTCAAACGTTAATGGATGGAATTATTTCATATCTTCCGTCTCCGGCAAACAGGCCGACTATCAAGGCGAAAAAGCCAGGGACCGATACAGTGGTAGAGCTAAAGAATGCACCGGATGAGAGCATGTCGGCACTTGTATTTAAGACAATTGCGGATCCATTCGTTGGTAAAATATCTATATTCAGAGTTTATTCCGGTACCATGAAGTCTGACTCTGTAGTCCTGAATACGACCTCTGAAAAAACAGAGAAGACAGCACAAATATTCATGCTCAGAGGCAAAAAGCAGCTGCCGGTTGACAAGATCATTGCAGGTGATATAGGAGCTGTTGCAAAGCTTCAGTACACTAACACAAATGATACTTTGTGCGATCAGGCAAAACCAGTCGAGCTGGACAAGATTGTATTCCCGGAACCTGCACTTTCACTGGCTGTCGAGGCAAAGGCCAAGGGAGATGAGGAAAAAATCAATTCCGGACTTGTAAGGCTGCAGGATGAAGATCCTACGTTCAAAGTCGCAACGAATACTGAAACACATCAGTTAGTTATTTCTGGTGTTGGGGAGCAGCATCTTGATGTTATCGTCAGCAAGCTGAAGGCAAAATTCGGCGTTTCCGTCAATCTGATAGATCCTAAGGTCCCTTACAGAGAGACCATTAAGAAGAAGGTTAAGGTAGAAGGAAAGCATAAAAAGCAGTCCGGCGGCCATGGCCAGTATGGACACGTTTGGATCGAATTTGAGCATGGTGAAGAAGAAGACCTTATATTTGAAGAGAAGATCTTTGGCGGCTCTGTGCCTAAGCAGTACCACCCCGCTGTTGAAAAAGGACTGCGCGAGGCTATACCTCACGGTATACTTGCAGGCTATCCTGTGGTTAACCTGAAGGCAACTCTGCTAGACGGCTCATATCATGATGTAGACTCATCTGAAATGGCATTTAAAATAGCGGCACGCCTTGCATATAAAAAGGGATTGCCTCTGGCAGGTCCGGTATTACTTGAGCCCATCAGCCATGTGGAAGTCTATATTCCGGACAGCTACATGGGAGATATCATAGGTGATCTGAACAAGAGAAGAGGCAGGATCCTCGGAATGAACCCCTATGATGGTGGATTGCAGCAGGTTGTTGCAGATGTTCCTACTGCGGAAATGTTCAAGTATGCTAATGATCTTAGATCAATGACTCAGGGCAGAGGCTTCTTCAAACAGTATTTTGAAAGATATGAGGAGGCTCCGGCCAATGTGGCTCAAAAGGTCATTGAGGATGCGAAGAAGGATATGGCTGATGAAGCTGACGACGAATAGTTAATTATTGTGGGGCCGCCTGGAAGGGCGGCCCTTTCTGCTGTAATTTTAGAAGCATATCAGGATAAAATATATATGTTTGGACAAGACTTCTTTAGAATGCAGACTTCATTAGCGTACAGACCATATGGAACTTTATCCTAACTTATCCGTCCGTATATATATAACCCTATAGAATATAGAAATGGGCAGAGGAGGAAATAAAAATGTTAAGAAAGATTATTGGCATTTTACTGACGGCAATACTGATGTTTAGTGTATTTACCGGTTGTGGAAGCTCCATGAAAGGAGCTGCAGATATGGCGGCACCTTCTGCAGCACCTCAGCCAATGGACAATGGAGGAAATTACTCGTTTGGCGGAGATTTCAAAAGCGAGTCAATGTCAGAAGATGAAGCAGCAGAAAAGCCTGCAAGCGCCGAAGCAGATTCACTGGCCGGCGGTGGAAGTATGGGTTCAACAGTTGATGTATCAAATGCCATCCTCGCTGAGAGGAAAATTATCCGCAGTGCGAATCTGACCATTGAAGTAAAGGATTTTGATTCTGCATTCAACAATATCGAATCTATTATACTCGGAATTGGTTTCATACAGGAAACCAATATCGACACGGACAGGGTATTCTTGAATGAGGAGGAGAAGCTTGTTAAAGGCGGAACAATTGTCCTTAGAGTTGATAAAACTCAATTTGACTCTGTGATTGGCAAGCTGAAGGGCATCGGAGATGTTTTTAACTACACTACAAACGGACAGGATGTAACGGAACAGTACGTAGATGTGGAATCCAGACTGAGACTTCTAAAAGTGGAGCAGGAAAAGCTGGAGGCGTATCTTATAAAGCTGGATGATTTGGATAAGATATTCCAGGTAGAGAGCCGGCTGACAGACATCAGATATCAAATTGAGGGCCTGACCGGTAATTTGAACAAGCTGAGCAGCCTTGTGGATCTTGCGACAATCACAATTAATATGAATGAAAGACGCCCCGATTACAGACCTGAACCGGTAAGCTACGGGGAAAAATTACTTAATAGCCTGAAGGATAGCCTTCTGGAGGTTGTGGAGTTCCTGGGCGATCTGTTGGTCTTTATAGTGGCTGCACTTCCCGTACTGATTGTTCTTGGACTGTTCATACTGCTTGGGGTATTTATCGTAAGGCGTATACCGAAGAAACGCAAGAATGATGCACCTGTTACTAAATCAGATAACGATGTAAATAATAGTGGACAATAAGCAAGCCTAATCGATAATTGTGGCGCCCGGCGGCTTGAGCTGCCGGGCTATTTTTGCAGCTTAGGCCTTACTTTTGTGAGCTATTGTACAATAACGCAAACAAAAGCTTCATTTGCAAGAGCTATATAGTTC
>JAEYRF010000150.1 GCA_023409615.1 Bacillota bacterium
TGCAGCTTTAAGCTCCAAAAAATCTGCCCTTTTTCTCCACTCTATTCTGCTGTCAATGTACAACTTACCAATTTGTTACACTTTTGTAAGCTCAAATCGTTGTTTTCATAACTTCTTTGACACTACCTGTGCGTGTTGAAACTTCAGATAAAATCTGCCTTGAAATCCACAATTGCACATAATATAATTATATTAATAAGCCAAGTAGATATCTTATATTATTTTGATAAAAAGTAACAGGATTTTGATATGGATAAATCATTATTAAAGGAAAACAAAGTTCACGGTGATATTTCATTTCCACTGGATGCTTATTATATGGAAGTACCCCCTGGCGGCATAGTGTTGGACTGTCACTGGCATGAGGAATTGGAATTTCTGATGGTGACGAGCGGAAAGGCGGTCTTCCAGATGGAAACCGACTATTTCTCTATTCACGCCGGAGAAGGAATGTTTGTGAATTCCGGTGAACTGCATGCCGGATATCCACTGGATAACTCACCATGCAGCTTTAAAGCTATTGTATTCAATACAGCCCTTCTCCATAGCGGGGCCTTTGATTCGATCCTTTCCAAATACATCGAACCGATTATAAAGAATCGGATTGTATTTAGAAGACATTTCACAGGCAGTACTGATTGGGAACATGAACTGCTGCAAAGATTATCAAAGGCGGCGGATCAGATTCTGAACAGGACAGCCGCATATGAACTGCTTGCAAAATCAGAACTGTTTGCAATGCTCGCACTACTCGTCACAAACAGCACCGCGGCTGCTGTTCCGATTGAAAAAACACAGGAATACTTCAGGCTGGAAAGGCTGAAAAATGCCTTGAAATATATTCAGGATAACTATTCACAAAAGCTAAGCACACTAGATATATCCAACTATCTCAACATGAGTGAAGGCCATTTTTGCAGGATTTTCAAGCAATATTTAAAAAGGACGCCAATAGAATACCTGAATTATTACAGGATTACCAGAGCAGCAAGACTTCTTGAGGAATCAGAACAAAAAGTGCTTGAAGTCGCTATGGAAGTGGGCTTCGAAAATCTCAGCTATTTCATAGGCACCTTCAAGCACTATATAGGTGTAACTCCGTCAAAATATCGTAATCAGCAAAAATAAGCTGCGTAAGGTAACACTGTATTTTGGATCACTATCCAAGTTCCACAACAATCTCACACTTGCTTCCGACCGGCTGAACCGGTATCCTGTCAACCTGCACACCATTGAGGAGCAGCTTCTTCACCCCGCTGCTGACATGTGCCGGATTTCTGACTTCGATCTTATATGTCGCTCCCCTGAATTCCCTCATCGCCCTGAAACCATCCCATTCAGTCGGGATACATGGGTCAACGATCAGGCAGTCATATCCGGCTCTGATGCCGAGTATATACTGACTTGAGGCGACCATATTCCAGGCAGCGGTGCCGCTGAGCCATGAATTTCTGCCGATGCCGAACTGCGGATGCTCCTTGCCCAGGATGTTCTGCGGATAAACGTAGGGTTCGACCTCCAGATGGTCTGCTTCGTTATTGCGTCTGGCCGGCAGAATCTGTCTGTAGTACTCAAATGCCCGGTTGCCGTTGCCCATCATGACCTCTGCAATCATCACCCATGGATTAGTGTGACAGAATATGCCGCCATTTTCCTTGGCACCCGGTGGATAGGTAGTTATACCGCCCATCTTGGGGTCATTTTTCGTGTAGGCCGGGTACATCGCAACAATGCCATATTTCGTATTGAGATGCTTATTCACAGAATCCAGACACATCCGCGAATATTCATCGCTTGAGACACCACCCATAACAGCCCATGACTGTGAATTGATAAAAATCTTACCAAAAGTGTTTTCTTTGGAGCCAAGGGGTTCGCTATCGTCATCGAAGGCTCTTTTGTACCATTCGCCGTCCCAGCATGTCTCATTGATGGCTTTCTTCATCTGCTCATACATGTTATTGTATTTAGATGCATCCTCCTGCTTATTCAGGTAACGGGACAGCTCAACCATTTCCATAGCAGCTTTACAGTATAGCATTGATGTGAAAACACTCTCTGCGACACCCTTGCCGGTATCTAGATTTAGAGTGTCATTCCAGTCTGCACGGCCTGCCAACGCAATATTGTGAGGTCCCTTGTACATATCTGTAAATTCAAGTGCCTTGTCCAGATGCTCCCAGACAGTGGCCTCTGTCTTCTTATCGTTATAACAAACCTTCGATTCAAGTAATGCAAAATCACCAGTTTCCTTCACATAGGCATTGACTGACAGAATCAGCCACAGATGATCATCGGAATACCAGTCAAATTTCTTGACCGGAGCATCGCCCACGCCGCCCTCACCGGTCAATGGGAAGAACAGATGATACGCGCGCCCATCCGTATACTGACACTGCAGCAGTTTCACGATTAGTTCCTTTGCCTGCTCCGGGATCGTATGCATGACGCCCAGAGTATCCTGTGCACTGTCCCTTATGCCCATTCCCCTGCCGAGTCCAAGCTGATAGAGTGAAACGAACCTCGACCAGTTGAATGTCGTTTTACATTGGTACTGATTCCACATGTTTACAAAAAGATTCATGTCATGATCAGGCGTCTCCACATGCAGCTTACCTATGTAGTCCTCCCAGCTCTCACTTAAGCGTGTAAGAGCAGCATTAGCTTCGTCGGGATCCAAATATGCTTTAATGTCATTTCTGATCTCTGCCCTGTTCTCCGTATATCCCAGTATGAAAACAATCTCCTTCGATTCACCGGCCTGCAGCTCAACTTCATTGCAGAAAGCGCCTACGCCGTTTGTCCTGTAGGAAATTGAATTGGAGCAGGCGCCCTGCTCAACTGCAATAGGGTTTGCTTCGGAGTGATAGCGTCCAATAAAACTCTCAAGATTAGTGTCATAGCTTGAAACATCACCGCTTGTGGCAAAAAACGAAGCATTATTATCGATATAATGGGGATACCATGTGATAATACCGTTATCGTAGCGTCCCTGATTGATTTGCTGAGCCCAGTCCACATTCTGTTGATCCAGAATGGCATCCCAGAAGCAGAATTCCGCATAGCTGAATATTTGCAGCTTTTTAGGCACCTTTAATGTATTGGTCACCTTTAGCAGCCATATTTCGAAATCTCTGTCATCAGGAACAAAATACGTCAGTCCTGCTGCAACCCCCTTGTACTCGCCCTCTAACGTTGTATAACCCATACCATGCCTGCAGCTGTAGCTGTCAAGTTTTACGGCAGATGGCTGGTAACCGGGGTTCCAGTATTCTCCGGTAACAGCATCTCTCACATAGACATACCTTCCGGGTCTGTCCATTGGAATGCTGTTGTAACGGTATCTGGTGATTCTTCGGTTCTGAGGATCTTTATGAAAGCTGTATCCGCCGCCTGTATTGGAAACAATTCCGCCGTATTTACCGCTTCCGATATAATTGATCCAGGGAGTCGGTGTATCTGGTCTGGTTATTACATATTCTTTTGCACCCTCGTCAAAATATCCGTATTTCATATCATCCTCCTGAAAAATATATTAGCTTGTATCTCATTTTAATTCATCAAGGTCGAAAGGAGTTTGCTGGTATACATAATAATTCAACCAATTGGCAAACAAGAGGTTGGCATGAGCCCTCCACTTTACATGAGGAGGCATCAGCGGGTCATCATTCGGGAAGTAGTTTTTTGGCACACGGGGATTAAGTCCTTTGCACACATCCCTTTCATATTCGCATTTCAGTGTTAGAGGATCATATTCAGAATGCCCCGTGACAAAGAACTGCCTGCCGTCCATCGCAGAAACGATATAGACTCCTGCCTCATCTGATTCCGCCAGAATATCAAGTCCATCAACCTTCTCAATGTCTTCGCGTCTGATTTCGGTATGTCTGGAATGTGGAGCATAGAAATACTCATCAAATCCTCTGAGCAGCATTACGTTTTGTTTTAGTACCTTGTGTTCAAAAATACCGGACATTTTCTCCGGGATCGGGTGCTTATTAATTCCAAAATGGTAATATAAGCCGGCCTGTGCTCCCCAACATATGTGAAAGGTGGAATAGATATTGTGAAGACTCCATTCCATTATTTCCTTCAACTCATCCCAGTAATTAACTTCTTCAAATGGCATCTGCTCAACAGGAGCTCCCGTTATAATCAGACCGTCAAATTTCTTATCCTTAATTTCACTGAATGTGTTATAAAACTTTAGAAGATGCTCTTGCGGAGTGTTCTTAGACTTATGCGATTCCGGATGCAAAAATGTTATATCCACCTGAATAGGTGAATTACCGATCAGTCTAAGCAGTTGGGTCTCTGTAGCAATCTTGGTCGGCATCAAATTGAGCAGAACTATGCTCAAAGGCCTGATATCCTGCGTCTCGGCTCTTGCCTCCGTCATCACAAATATATTTTCACCTGACAGCACTTCTGCTGCCGGCAAACTATCGGGTATCTTAATTGGCATTTAGTTTCCGCCTTTCCATTTTAAATGGGGACAAGCCCCCATACCCCCTCGCTACGGGCTAAATGAATTCGCCCTGCGCTACACTTTGTGCGCCACGCCTAACCGTGACGTTTGAACAACATCAGGGGTACTGTGGCGTTGTTCAATTAATAGTATCATGTTTTGGATCTTCCCATTAGCAGCAGAACCTCTCGCATTACCTTGCAGGCCACGACAGTAGAGACACCTGAAACATCGAGTCCCGGCGCAAGTTCAACCACATCGGCTGCTACAATATTCAATTCTCTGAAGGAGCATAGTGCGCTCTGAAGCTCTCTAAAGCTGACCCCTCCCGGTTCCGGCGTACCGGTGCCGGACATTATGGACGGGTCCAGCACATCCAGATCAATAGAAAGGTATACAGGCTTGCCCGACAATGCTTCAGCTGCTTCCTGTGCGCGGGACAAGTCAAACCTGTGTAATGTTGTATGTCCCTGCTCAGCCCATTCAAATTCCTGCTTCGTTCCACTGCGTATACCCATCTGCCAGATATGTCCGTCTCCGACTATTTCCCATATCTGCCTGATGACTCCGGAATGAGACAAGTGCTCCCCAAGGTATTCTTCGCGTAAATCCGTATGAGCATCCAGATGTACCAAACATAGATCAGGATACTTCTCAAAGACTGAGTTGAAAGCCGGCAGCGTAACCAGATGTTCTCCACCAATCATAAATGGTTTCTTTCCTGCATTTATAATATCAGCAGTTGTATGTCTGATCATTTCAAGCGCCGTATCTGTGTTGCCGAAAGGCAGCTCCAGATCACCTCCGTCACGGACAGCTATATCGGATAAATCCCGGTCGAGTGCCGGGGAATAAGTCTCAAGTGAGTAAAACTCAGAACGCATGGCAGCAGGTCCGAAGCGGGAACCTGGACGATATGTGGCGGTTCCATCGAAGCCTGCTCCGAATATAGTAATTTCTGCATTCTCCATACTGGCATCACAGCTCATAAATACCGGTAATTTCAGTTCGCTCATCCAGAATCCCTCCTTTTTACTGTCATTGCCGTTAAGAAATTATATCCTCTTTCCGTTGTGTTTTCAATATGCTATTTATCCTGTATTTCCTTGTTCTGCGATTATTAAGTGGTAATTTAGAGTAATCAGTTCATAATATTTTTTCAGCCACATCTTCCAACCTGTCGTATTATCCCATGAATGCAACTGGAAAAGGCAGGTATTTACGTGAAGATAGTAATTAAATTTGTATTGAAAAACATTATTGAAAAAAAGCTGCGCACCTTCTTGATTTTGTTCTCGATAGTATTATCGTCGGCACTCTTCTTTGCATCCCAGGCTGTCTCCGACAGTGTAATTGATATGTTTGTTAAGGACGCAAGGCAGTTCTTCAGCTCCGCTGATATCATTATACAGCCTGACGCCGACTCCCCGCAATCTACATTAAAAGTTGAAACAGCTGAGACATTTGCCGCAAATACTGAATTCATCACAGGCGCACTTCAGTACGGAGCCTATTACACTCCTAATAAAAACAAGACAATTTCCGTACGCCTTCGTGGAACAACAATCGAAGATTTGGAAACCATGAACTCCTTTTATACAGATAGTCCGTCTGATATAAAGTCTTTCACCGGCAGAAAGGTGATCATCAGTAAAAAGGCCTCTGAGGCCTATGGTCTGAAAAAAGGCGATACCATTAAGCTTGAGGTGAATGGCATAAAGATCAGATTTGCAATTTACGCCGTCGCAAACCCCGAGGGTTTCTTTGTAGAGGACAGCGAAGCGTTAAATATTGCGGTTCCAAGGACTGCTCTTTCCTCAATTTACGGGACAAATGACAGCTCTAATGTCATTTTTGTGAAGCTGAATGAAGGAGTCAATCTGAAACAGAGTTTGGAAGAACTAAGTAAGATATATAATCACTACACCGTTGAAGAGCCAATACCCATGGAAGATATCGCAAACAGCTTTGCATCAATGTCCGCAGGCTTTATGATGATGACAATGGTGGTCGCATTTATGAGTATATTTATTTTGTATACCTCCTTCAAGGTCATCACGCTGGAGCGTCTGCCAATGATCGGAACCTTTCGCAGTATTGGTGCTACAAGACGCACCACAAATACTGTGCTTCTTTCAGAGAGCCTGCTATACGGCATTATTGGCGGAACTATAGGATGTGTACTCGGGTTGGGCATCCTATATATAATCACGTCGCTAATTACCCCCTCATATATGGCAGGATACAAAATTGAGCTGGTCTATTCACCGGTACATATGGTGTCCGCCTTTATGATGGCTGTGGTCCTCTCTCTGGTGAGCTCTATCCTTCCAATCATCAAAATATCAAAAATTCCGGTGAAGGAAGTCATTTTAAACGCCATTGAAAAAAGAAGTAAAAGTAAAACAAAAAAATATGCTCTTGGATTTTTTCTGCTGCTGGTTTATCTGACTCTGCCGCTCCTGCCATATAAAGAGCTGGGTATGGTAATCAGCGTAGTCAGTATGCTTTCAGCTGTCGCGGGCATCATCCTCCTGCTGCCCCTGATTACAGAAGGATTTGTGAGAGTTTTTGAAAAAATATATGTTATCCTCTTCGGCAGCATTGGAACCATAGCTGCTAAGAACCTAAGGCAAAACAAGAATGTTCTGAATAATATCTCTCTGCTGTCAATAGCAATTTCTTCCCTGATTATGATCACAACAATCAGCAGCAGTGTATTGGCTGAAGCGGCCAGCTTCTATACAAGAAATGCCCGCTTTGATATTTACATGATGCCGAATTCAGCCAGCAAATCCTTCGAACAGTCATTGCTTACCGTTGAAGGCATACAACAGCTTTGCGAAAATTATACCATGTACGGGGTTGAAATCGTCGGAAGAGATGAGAAAATCGGCAGTATATATGGAATCGATACAAACAGGTTCCCTGATTATTTCAATCTGAATGTTCAGGGTGATGTCATAATGCTTTTTGATACCCTGAACAATGAACGATCCATGATAATGGCTGGTGCATTGCGGGATAAGCTCGGTATGAACGAAGGCGATTATCTTACTCTTAAAATGGGCAAGGGAGATGTCGCGTATAAAATTATAGGCTTCCATAACAGCCTGCTGAATAACGGAAACAACGTTCTGATTGCAGACAAATACTTCAAGGCTGATACAGGAATTCAGGCATATAGCGAAATTTATATCAAAACAGACAGAGATCCCGATGCAACAGTGGAGGCCATTAAGAAGAAATTTTACCGGAACACACCATATACCATATCATTGGCCCAGATGGAGCAGGAAAACTTTGAAATGAACAGCAGTATTTTCACCTCAATGGAAGCATTCGCTTGGTTGACCTTGATTATTGGAATATTCGGCATAATAAACAATTATCTGATCAGCTTTATTGAACGCAAACGCTCTTTAGCCATGTATCGTTCAGTAGGCATGAGCCGGAGGCAGATAGTAAAAATGATGTTCGCGGAATCAATTACGGGAGGTATAATCGGCGGGGTTATGGGACTTCTTGCAGGGTTATTGATGGTTCGACTTATTCCGTTTCTTATGAGATCAATTAATTTCAACATCTCACTCACACTGAATCCCACTACATTGATCCTCTCCTTTGTAATCGGCGTGGTAGTTACATTGACTGCCTCTATCAGCCCCATTTTAAAAGCTTCAAAGCTTAATCTGATAGAAGCGATAAAGTATGAATAGATACATCGCAAAATTCCCAAATATATCTGACAAAAATGAAAAAAGAAGGGATTGTGGTTCATGACAGCAATAATAGAATCCGTAGGCCTTAACAAGGTTTACAAAATGGGAAATGTTGACGTTGAAGTTCTTAAGGACATCAACCTGGAAATCAAAGAAGGGGAGTTTGTTTCAATTATGGGGCCGTCAGGCTCAGGTAAAAGCACACTTCTTTATCTAATAGGCGGTCTTGATAAACCCTCTTCAGGAACGATCCGGGTAAAAGGCAGGGAAATTGCAGGGTTGAAGGACAGTGAAGAAAGCAGGCTCAGGCGGCAGGAAATGGGGTTCATTTTTCAGTTCTATAACCTTATACCAAACCTGAATGTGGAGGAGAATATTATGCTCCCTATCCTTCTGGACGGTAAAAAGCTGAAGGATTATAGAAAAGAATTGGATAGTATTCTGGATATTGTCGGACTTTCAGAAAGGCGCTGCCATACGCCGCGGGAACTTTCAGGCGGTCAGCAGCAGAGGGTCGCCATCGCCAGAGCACTTATCAATCAGCCTGATATAATTCTGGCAGATGAGCCCACCGGCAATCTGGACTCAAAGACCAGCGCTGAGGTTCTGGACCTTCTAAAAAAAATCAACAAAGAAAACGGAAAAACCATCATACAGGTTACCCATTCAAGAGAAGCGGCCGATTACGGCCAGAGAATTATTCATGTAAAAGACGGAAAGGTGAGTGAAGAATCATGAGAAAAATGATGATATTATTATTAACAGCAGTAATACTGGTATCTGTAAGCGCATGTACTGCGGAGTCCGCAGAAATACCAGCAAAAACTACTCCGGTACAAAAACAGAGTATTGATGCGTTTGGTGTAGTAAATGCTACAGTAGTGAAGAATATTACATTGGATTTCCAGGCTCCTGTCACCGGGATCCATGTTAAAGAAGGTGAACATGTAACCCGGGGAAAGAAACTGGTATCATTGGATATGACAGAAGTGGAAAGTGCCGTTGCAGCTAAAGAACTGTCCCTTACGGCGGCAAAAAAGGATACGGATCGCATACAGGAAAACACGAATATGAACAAGCTTTTAAATGACCGGAAAAATGCACAAAGTATTTATGAAAAATCCATTGAGGAGCTTGAGGCACAGGAGAATCTTTTTGAGACAGGAAGTGTCTCTCTTAATGAACTGGAAGGCTTCAGGAAACAGGCTGACAGTGCTAAGAAAAATGTTCAGGATATCTCTTATGCAATCGAAAGCCTGAAGAACGATCGGGGCTCTCAAAATGATAGAATCAATCTTGAAGTCTCGACTCTTGAAATGGACCTGAATCTACTCAATAGCAGGTTGGCAAAGCCCTATCTCAGTGACTCATGTGTCGTCTCAGATGTGAGCAACGGTATTGTATACGATATAGGCTATATAGAAGGAGATATTGCAGGGCCGCAGAAAAAACTCCTGAGCATTATGAGTCTGGACGACCTTGAAATCCATGCTGATATTTCAGAGGAGTTCTATAAAGATATTAAGATCGGTTCCGCCGTCACAATCTCTCCTGTCTCTGATAAAACAAAACAGTACACCGGACATATTTCTCATATATCTGCCAGAGCTGTAGTAAATAACGGAGAAACACAGATCCCTGTAAGAATAGCCATTGATAAGGCAGATGATTTCCTGCTGCCCGGGTTCAATGTAGATGTCAGCATTAGCATCGAAGCAGAAAATTCAACAGCAAACTAAATCTGAAGAAATAGATAGATCTGAGGAATTAGATAAAACCGAAATACAAATAATTATCCGCCGGCCTAGCCGGCGGTTTTTCGTTAACGGGCATAGCCCTTAACTACTGGCCACGCCTAAAAGGCGTTTTTCTAACTACAATAAAAAGCTCGATTCAGATATAGTCCTGAATCGAGCTTTTGTAAAATGCCTAAATCCTGTTCACGCCTGATTTTACTGCTGCCTCGGCAACGGCTTTTGCCACAGCACCGGCAACTCTCGGATCAAAAGGAGCAGGAATAACGTATTCCTCATTCAACTCATCATCACTGATCAGCTCAGCTATCGCTTTTGCGGCGGCAATCTTCATCTCGTCGTTAATATCGCTGGCTCTTACATCCAAAGCCCCTCTGAAAATGCCGGGGAATGCAAGAACATTATTGATCTGGTTTGGGAAATCAGAACGGCCTGTCCCCATTACTCTGGCTCCTGCTGCTTTTGCCTCATCCGGCATAATTTCCGGTGTGGGGTTAGCCATTGCGAAGATAAGCGGATCCTTAGCCATGGATCTTACCATATCTCCTGTCAGTGCACCTGCTGCAGATACCCCTATGAACACATCAGCACCCACGATGACATCCTTCAATTGGCCTTTTTTACCTTCAAGATTGGATATCTTGGCCATTTCTGCTTTAATTGCATTGAGATTGTCTCTTCCATCATAAATGGCTCCCTTAGTATCGCAGAGAATGACCTTTTTCAGTCCCATAGCCATAAGCAGCTTTGTAATAGCAATACCGGCTGAACCGGAACCATTGACAACCACTTCTATTTCGCTGATATTCTTCTTTGCAAGCTTCAATGAGTTCAGCATGGCTGCAAGTGTCACAACAGCAGTTCCGTGCTGATCGTCATGGAAGATTGGAATATCACATTCCTCTTTAAGGCGTTCCTCAATTTCAAAACATCTGGGCGCTGAAATGTCCTCAAGATTGATGCCCCCGAAGCTTCCAGCCAGCAGCTTCACTGTCTGAACGATCTCATCCACATTCTTGGAACGGATACAAAGCGGAAATGCATCTACATTGCCAAAGGTTTTGAACAGAACACACTTACCTTCCATTACGGGCATTCCTGCTTCCGGTCCGATGTCTCCTAGTCCCAGTACTGCAGTACCGTCTGTGATTACCGCAACCAGGTTTCCTCTTCTGGTCAGCTGATAGGACAGATCTACATCCTTCTCTATCGCAAGACAAGGTTCTGCAACCCCTGGCGTATAAGCCAGTGAAAGCTCCTCTTTATTTGTAACAGGAACTGAACTTATGACTTCGATTTTACCCTTCCATTCTCCATGCAGCCTTAATGACTCTTTTCTGTAATCCATTATTTACGCTCCTTCTTCCGCACTCATGCAAAATAAATATATTTAAAGAAACTTTTTAATTAAGTTGGACATTACAAGAATAGCAAAATTAGTTTCTATAATCAAGCAATTTTCAGCATATATGCTTTTTCAGAACTAGAGTTATTTGCCATAGCGGTTGATAGAATGTGCCACAAATGGCATAATGGATAAATACAAGATTTATTGTACGAGGAGATGTAATAGCTATGGAAAAAATAAAAAATGCATATCTGATCGGACTTGGCGCCATAGGAGGCGTATATGGGAGCAGGATCATGGAAAACTGTCCAGAAAGTCTGCAGATCGTTGTAGACGCAGATAGAGCAAAAAGATACGATAAAGCCGGGGCTACTGTCAATGGTCAGGCATACCCCTTTCGATATATTACACCGGAGAATATAAGTGAAAAAGCTGATCTTATCCTTATTGCAGTCAAACAGCATCATTTAGCGCAGACTATAGAAAATATCAGGCGGCTTGTATGCTCTGATACAATTATACTTTCCCTTCTCAATGGTATTTCCAGCGAGGAGATCCTTGGGAAGGAATTCGGTGTGGATAAAATGTTGTATTCCTTCTGTGTCGGTACGGATGCCGTTAGAATTGGAACAGATATCCGATTTTCAAATACAGGCAGGATTGTTTTCGGCGATAATATAGGTGAAAAATCTGCCAAAGTCGCTGCCGTCCGGGAGTATTTTGACATGACGCAGATTCCATACGAGGTGCCCGAGGATATTATGCGGGAACTATGGTGGAAATTCATGCTCAATGTAGGTGTTAATCAGGTTTCCGCAGTACTGAAGGCGCCATACGGCGAACTGATCCGGGAGGATTATGCCAGAGAGCTCATGTTTGATGCCTCCCGTGAGGTCATCGCAATATCCCGTATAGCAGGCATCCGGCTGTCCGAGGAAGATATACAAAAATATGCTAAGATCATTGCCTCATTAGCTCCGGAGGGCAAACCCTCAATGCTGCAGGATGTAGAGGCGGGAAGAAAGACAGAGGTCGAGATCTTTTCAGGCACTGTCATCGAACTTGGCCGAAAATACAGTGTTGCAACCCCTGTCAACGATATGTTGTTCAGACTGCTAAAATCAATCGAGCAGCTGCGGCTATCGTAGTGCCATAATAACCATCCATCTGCCGCATGACCGGTGGTTACAGAAGAATGCTCACACTGTTCAGTTCCTTTTTTACAAGTCGCCACTGCGGAAGAAACCGGTCCATATGGCCGTAAAAAATGGCATTGTGACCTCTTTCCAGCATATGTACCATCTCATGAACTACTATGTATTCAAGACATTCCGGCGATTTTTTTGCCAGTTCCAGACTGATCCAGATGCGGCCGGCCTTCCTGTTACAGGTCCCCCATCTGGTCTTCATCCTCTTGATGCCGAAATCGTTAACTCTAACATTCATCACACGTTCCCATTTGGCAATTATGGCGGGCAGAGCCTCCCGCAACTGTTCCCGATAAAACTGCTCCACAACAGCATGTCTTTTCTCAATCGTTGTCTCCGGGCGAATAAAAAGCCTCATAATATCGCGATCGATAACAACTTCCGGTTTGGCGGACCGCTCAACCACATCCAACATAAATTGATCTCCGCCAAAATAATGGATCTCGCCTGATGTAAATTCCTTATGCTCGGGCGGCTTACAGCCCCGTATTCTGTCCTGCTGTTTTCTGATCCAGCCCAGCTTTGATTCAACAAACCCTCGCAGAATGGCGGGGTCGATCTTAACCGGGGCAGAGATACGGACGCTGCCGTCAGGCGGGCACACCCTCAAGTGAATGTTCTTTATTTTTTTCCATTCTACATCAATGGAAATATCCTCTATCTGAAGCTTTGATTCTTTGCCTGCCTTTGATTTTTTACCTGTCATTGATTCTGTGCCTGCCTTTGATTAATCGCTCATCTGCTATCTACGATTCAGCAATACGGAAGAAATCATAGATAGGCTTCAGTTTAAGAAAGCCCTTCCCCAATTTATCCGGCAAATCTTTGGAAAATGCAAGTTTGAAATCTTTCTGTACACTTTCAAAAAAGATGTTTTTGCGATCTAGCCACGTCTTAAGGTTCTCCGGCTGATCGGGGAATCTGCTTCTTTTGTACATCTCCCCCCCTATCACAAACTCGTTTTGAGACTCGTAGCAGGAAAGGGCGCTCATAAACGCAGGATGCCTGTCCATAATCATTTCTCTCATATGCTCCATGGATGACCTCTCCGCTCCGTAATAGCCAACTCCAAAGCTGGTACCTACCTGCCCCAATTCAAACCAGTAGCATGGAGAGGAGGACATCTGTGACTTGTCTCTCAGAAATGATATCCACACATTGTCCCTGTAGAATGTCTTATCTTTGGTAAAGCGGGTATCCCTACGCACTCTGGAAATGATCTTGGAGGGAACAGTGATGATCCTGTCGTCAATTCCCGTCATAGTCGGTGCCATCTCCATTACCAGGTCCACAAAAGGGTTATATACAAGCTTTTTATATACATCCTTGTGACTGTCATACCATTGCTTACTGTTATTCATTCTGTTCTCAAAAAGAAACTGCAATGCTTCTTTTGTAAATCCGTTAAAGCTCATAATAATCTCCTCCGATATGTGACAGCAGTATTATTGTCCTGCTCTTCTTCATCATTTTAGCATGTTTATAAGACATTATTTCACCAATATAGTATCATATAATTAAGGCAAGCTGCTATATAAGAGGAGATCATTATGAAAAAAGTATGTATTGTTGAGGATGATCCGAAGATCCGCAGAGAACTGTCGGTTTTCCTGTCGAGGAACGGCTATGAGTGCGAAGCTCCGGACGACTTTGAACATATATTGGAAGCAGTTATCATATCAGCTGCGGACCTTGTGCTTCTGGATATCAACCTGCCAACACTGGATGGTTACTATATCTGCCGTGAATTAAGACGCCGGTCCGATATACCTATAATCGTTGTTACCAGCCGTGACACCGAACTGGATGAGCTAATGGCTCTGAACTTCGGCGCTGATGATTTCGTCACAAAACCGTACAACACTCAGATCCTGCTTGCACATATATCCTCAGTGCTCAAAAGAACATCCCGGGATACACCGTCTGCCCTGATAGACTGCGGGAGTTTTTCAATCAATCTGCCGCGAAGCACGATCGTCTATAAAGATTCAGAGTACGAGCTTACAAAGAATGAGCTTAAAATATTAACATTACTCTATGAAAATAAAGGCGCTATCGTCAGCCGTGACGAATTGATGACACAGTTGTGGAACAGCGACATGTTCGTTGATGAAAATACGCTTACAGTCAATGTCAACAGGCTTCGCAGCAAACTTGACGAAGCAGGTGTCGGACAAGTCATCGAGACAAAAAGAGGTCGGGGGTATATGGTCAATTGAAGCTCACAGATTTTTTGAAAGAGAAATTATTACATATTGTTTCGATCCTTCTGGCGACCATCATTACCGCATCTCTCCTGCTGATTCTTGAACCCGGCGGAGGCCTTGTACTATCGTTTCTGTTAGTTGTCTTGTATCTGCTTGGGACAATTACTCCTCTCTTTCTGGAGTATCTTAGAAAGAGGGATTTTTATGGCAACCTGCTCCGGATCTTCGATTCACTCGATAAGAAAAATCTCATCGCAGAAGTCGTTACTCCTCCTGATTTCAAAGAAGGTATGATCCTGTACGAGATCATCAGAGGTTCCAACAAGGCCATGCTGGATGAAATCAGCAGATTTCACCGTATGCAGGAGGAATACCGGGAGTATATCGAACTGTGGATACATGAAGTAAAGACCCCGATATCAGCTTCCAGATTAATCACACATAACAATAAAAGTGATGTTATGAACAGCCTTTCTGAGGAGCTTGACAAGATAGAGGCCTATGTAGAACAGGTGCTGTACTATTCCAGAAGCAATACAGTGGAAAAGGACTATATCATCAAGGAAATTAACCTGCAAAGGCTCTGCTTTGATACATTGAAGAAAAGCTCCGCTCTTTTTATACATAACGGGATCCGGGTCATCACAGAGTCTCTGGATGTTACTGTCTATTCAGATGAAAAGTGGCTGCAATTCATATTGAATCAGATCCTGACAAACTCCGTCAAGTATTCGGACAAGCCTGATGCAATTGTAAAGATTACCGCCCGGGAGCTTGAAAACAGTGTAATTCTTTCTATCAGTGATAACGGCGCCGGTATAAGTAAAAGCGATTTGCCCAGAATATTCGACAAGGGATTCACAGGCTCCAATGGCAGAAAAAACGAACGGTCTACAGGAATCGGGCTCTACATCTGCAAGAAGCTGTGTGACAAGCTCGGTCTTGATATCAAAGCCTCATCTGAGATCGGTGAGGGAACACAGATAAGCATCACACTTCCAAAAAGCTCGATGCATGACATTGTTTCAGCTGACTGAGCGTATACTATGAGCTTACATAACAAAAATGTAAGGAACACGTAAGGCTAAGCAATGGAAGCCGCCCGGGCAAGCCACTATAATAAAGTTATGCACAAATGAATTTTTTGGAGGAATTTGAATGGCAGAAATATTGAAGGTTCACAATGTAGAAAAATATTACGGGAACAAGGGCAATCTTACAAAGGCGCTGGATCATGTGAGTTTCTCAGTAGAAGAGGGCGAATTTGTCGGGATCATGGGCGCATCGGGCAGCGGAAAGACAACATTGCTCAATTGCATATCCACAATAGACAGAGCCACCAGCGGACACATATTAATCCGGGAGCAGGATATCACTGAAATGAAAAGCCCTCAATTAGCCCGTTTCAGACGGGAAGAGCTGGGATTCATCTTTCAGGATTACAACCTGTTAGATACACTGACGGGATTTGAAAACATTATACTTCCTTTAAGCATCTCCAATATCCCTCACAAAAAGGCTGTCAAAAGAGTTGAGGAGATCGCGGAGAAGCTGGAAATCACAGATATCCTTTCCAAATACCCTTATGAGATGTCCGGCGGTGAGAGACAGCGAGCAGCTGCATCCAGGGCAATAATTACATATCCTGCATTGATCCTTGCCGATGAACCTACAGGATCACTGGATTCCAAATCGGCCCGCATGCTTTTAGAGTGTCTCGAACGTCTGAACAGGAGCATGAGCGCAACAGTTGTCATGGTCACCCATGATGCCTTTACCGCCAGTTATTGCAGCAGAATTCTGTTCATTAAGGACGGCAGGCTCTTCAATGAACTGATCAAAGGTGAGAGCAGCAGGAAGGAATTCTTCGGAAAGATAATCGATGTAATTACACTACTTGGAGGTGACGCGGGTAATGTTCTATAAACTGTCACTTAAAAATGTCAGAAGGAGCTTTAAGGATTATTCACTATATTTTCTGACGCTCACCTTCAGCGTGTGCATTTTTTATGTCTTTAACTCCATTGAGGCTCAAAAAGCAATGATGTTCATCTCTCAGTCAGCTCATCAAATGTTGGAAACTATTACCATACTCATTGGCTATATTTCTATATTTGTATCCTTTATTCTGGGCTTTTTGATCGTGTACGCAAACAATTATTTGATCAGGCGCAGGAAAAAGGAACTTGGCATTTACATGACATTGGGTATGAAAAGAGGAAAAGTGGCAAAGCTGCTCGTTATCGAAACCTTCACCATCGGCGTGATTTCGCTGGGAGCGGGGCTTTTGGCGGGAGTATTCCTGTCACAGGGACTTTCAGTCATCACAGCGAAGCTGTTTGAAGTCGATATGAGCAGTTATCGCTTTATATTCTCCTCTATGGCCTTTCTCAAGACAATTCTGTATTTCGGAGTAATTTTCCTGGTCGTCATGGTACTCAGCACGATCTCCATCTCAAAGTATAAGCTGATTGATCTGATTAATGCAGATAAGCAAAATGAAAGGCAGAGAATAAAAAACCCCTTACTTACAGTAACGCTGTTTATTTTTTCTATTGCGTTCCTTGGCGTTGCCTATGGGCTCGTCTTAAAAAACGGCATTCGGTCATATGATAAATGGCTGCTTATTGAGGTTACGCTGGGCGCAATAGGCACCTTTCTGTTCTTCGCTTCCCTTTCGGGGTTCTTTCTTAAACTCTTGCAATCGAACAAAAAGCGGTACTACAAGGGGCTGAATATGTTTATCCTCCGTCAGATCAATGCCAAAATAAACACTGCCCATATCTCAATGTCCTTTATCTGTCTGATGCTCTTTTGCACCATCGGTATTCTATCAACAGGACTTGGCGCTACCGAGGTAATGAATCAGAGCTTTAATTCAAGCATACCCTTTGATGCTTCCTTCAGGACATCTGGGGATGTGAATATCACAGAGGAGTTCAAAAAATATGACGTTGACCTGTATGAATACACAGATAGGTTTGTAGAATATTGCTTTTACCGGGATAGTGAGGAGACACTCACAAAGGGTATGATTCTGGAAAAGGTCATCGAAGATGTCCCGGACAACACGAGTTCTTATATCATCAACTCGCCCATGATGCTGATACGGCAATCAGATTACAATGAGTTGATGAGTCTGCAGGGATTAGATGAAATAAGCCTTCCGGAGAATCAGGCAGCTATTTACTCTGATATCGCAGAATCTTCTCCTGAATTCGTAGATGCTCTCCATAAATTCATTAAAGAAAAGTTCCCCGTCACTTTGTCGGGAAAGAACTATGAAGTCAGTCCGGAAATCCTGACAAATGGGATCATGACCAATCCCGCTTCCAATATCACGCTTGCGCTGGTCGTTCCGGATCGATTGACACAGGGCAAAGAAATTGCAGAAACCGTCCTGGCCTTCAATTGCAACAAGGGCGATAGAAAAGCAATGCAGATAAAGCTGGAAGCTGATCTTGCAGATGTGGCCAATAAATATAAGGATCAAAAGGGGAACATCCTTATAGAGGGCGCAACTAAAGAAAGCGTCAGAGCAATTATGGGCGGCTCAAAGGCGATCGTTTCCTTTGTGGGTATCTACCTCGGCATCATTTTCCTTATCACAAGCGCTGCAGTTCTTGCTCTGCAGCAGCTTTCAGAGGCTGCCGACAACCGGACAAGGTATAATATACTACAAAAGATCGGAGCTGATGAAAAGCTTATCAATTCTGCTCTGCTCAAGCAAATCGCCATATATTTTCTGCTTCCGCTTGCATTGGCTTGCATCCATTCGATCGTCGGCATCAAGGTTGCAAACGATGTCATAACCGGTGCAGGTCAGGTAGATGCCCTCAGGAACATCCTCATTACAGCTTTGATGATTATGCTGGTGTATGGCTCTTACTTCCTGGCGACGTATTACAGCAGCAGGCAAATCCTTTTAAAGGGAAAGTTATAAACACAAGGGGGCTTGAATCGCCCCCTTATGCTGATCATGGAGTAGTGCGAAACAGTGAAAATATCATTTCATTTGATATTTCCAATCCTGCATGAGTGCCGGTACCGCTATAGACGACACGACCCCTCTTATCTGAAAGCTTGATCTGGATAACCGCGGTTATACTTTCAAATATCTCATGATCCATTAACCCATTCTTGGGCGCCTTCAATATACCACCATCAGAATGCTTTGCACTGATTTCCATCTTGTAGTGTTTGTCTTCCAGAACAATTTGAAGCTGTTGATCATGATGTTCCAGCACTAGAATTTTAGCCATTGTATAGGTCGCAAAAAGTATGATCCTGTCTTTTATCCGGATAAAGGATATGAACCCAGGAAAGAACCGTCCCATCCATGGAATCTTCGCCGCTGAAAACATTACGGTTACATCATCTGAACCAAAATGATTTGACTGCAGCCAGACCCAAGTCTCCGGAAAAGATTTGCCCCAATCCTTTTCAATATATCCATACCCTCCGCTAAAATCTGCTTCGTTACCGGATATTCTCAATTGACCCGAAATCTCATGATGTATATTTACAATGCCATGCCTGCATTCCATAAAAGGAACAAACGTATAAAAGCCCATAATGCCAGGCCGCTTCAATGTTTTTGGATATGCAACTATTTTATTAAACGAAAGAAGCCCAGCCATACTGAAATGATCATCAACAATATTTAGTCGGATTTCCTTATCCGAGAAATAGTTCTCACCTATTGCTACCTCAAACCGATCTCTGCTATATCTAAAATCCGAAAGCTTGTACCGTATATAGCTAACCTTGCAATCCCGCGCATCAAGTATCTGTATGAAGGCATGCTGATCTTGCATCCCCTTTCCAAAGGAGACTCCCGGGATTACAGCAAGTACATGCTTTAGTTCTTTGTCAATCAGCTTGTAATACCAACCTTCAAAGTAGTTTTCTCTTATATTTTTCCCCTGGTAAATCGTCGGATCAAACAGCCTTTTCAGTAAATACATTAACAACGCCTCATACGGTGCAGTACCCTGCCTCCCGCTTTTGATATTATTACTAGCAATAGCAATACATTAATTCTGCTCAAAAAATACGAATAATATCATTATGCAAAGTACATTGCGATTTTCAATGAAACATTATATTATTATTAGTGAATGATTGGTTTTACTGGTAGTTTATTCTGATAAATATTTAAGGAGGTCGTATGATGAATTGCCCAAATTGCCAAAACCCTTATACCCCGGGACAGAAGTTCTGCAAAAGCTGCGGTGCTAAGCTTGAAGGTTTAGCTCCCAATCCGGCTGTAACAATGTCTGCCCCACCTTCAGTCAATGCCGCATATGCAAGTCCCTCATCAGCAGGCAATCGGATGCGTAGGGCGCATGAGGTCGAATTCAAGATACATGGCGAGGACATCCAGTTTGTAGAAATTATGCTGGATCCCGGCGAAACGATTATCGCAGAAGCAGGGGCTATGATGTATATGGACAGTGCAATCAAAATGGATACCATCTTCGGTGATGGCTCGGGAAAAGATTCCAATGATCTGATGGGTAAGCTTTTCTCCGCAGGCAAACGTGTGCTTACCGGCGAGAGCCTTTTCATGACATCCTTCACAAATACCGCAGGCTTAAAACGCTGTGTCTCTTTTGCAGCTCCATATCCCGGAACAGTGGTTCCCTTTGATCTGGGTGATTATGGCGGGTTGCTGATCTGCCAGAAGGATTCCTTCCTTTGCGCCGCAAAGGGTATTTCCGTAGGGATCGCCTTTCAGAAAAAGATCGGCGTCGGACTCTTTGGCGGAGAGGGCTTCATAATGCAGAAGCTTGAAGGAGATGGTCTTGCATTCATGCATGCAGGCGGTACGATCATCAAGAAGGATCTGCAGCCGGGTGAGACTTTGATGCTAGATACAGGCTGCCTTGTTGCTATGACCGGGAATACAAATTATGATATAAAATTTGCCGGCAACATAAAGACCGCATTGTTCGGCGGGGAGGGTCTTGCCTTAGCAACTTTAACAGGGCCCGGAACTGTATGGCTCCAGTCGCTGCCATTCTCACGCCTTGCTGATAGAATCTTCTCCGCAGGCAAGGGTAAAAACCGTGAAGAAGGAAGCGTACTTGGCAACATCGGTATTGGCAGCTTCTTCGGAGGAAACAGCTGAGCAAGTTACTAGTACAAAACACTTTGTATGACCAAAAGGGACTTGACTGCCAGCGCGCAGACAAGTCCCTTCAATATTGTGTTACTAAATTATACTAGGGGTACATCGCAAAAGCTCTGGTTTAATAGCCTGCTGAACGATCAACAATATTTTTAAGCTTTTTACCGTTCATATAAGCATGCAAATTATCCGCGCTGATACGTACAATTCTCTCGAAGGTTTCAGGCAGACTGAAGCCGCCAGATATGTGGGGCGTAATAATGGCGTTCTTTAGCCGCCACAGTCGATGATCCTCAGGCAACGGCTCAGGATCTGTAACATCAAGAGCTGCACCTGCGATCTGTCCGCTCTCCAGTGCGTCACACAAAGCATCTGTATCAACCGCACTTCCGCGGCCTACATTGATAAGTACGGCGTTATTCTTCATCAGTTTTAACGTATTCTTATTAATGATCTTTTGAGTCAGGCTTGTCTCCGGCAGGCTTAAGGCTACTATATCCGCCCGAGGCAGTATCTCCTCGAATTTGTCCATGAGATAGAGTTCATCAAGATACTCAGGCTTATCTGTATCCTTCCGCCTGATGCCTATGGTGTAAGCACCCAGCAAATTCATCCTCCGGGCAAATTCGCCGCCGATATCCCCCAATCCGGCCACAAGGGCTGTGGATCGGTAAATGGCCTGCACCCTGCCTGTATAGGACCAGTCCGCTTTCATCTGCTTATCTCTGTATATATGCAGGTTTTTATACATCTCCAATAAAACACCGAGCATATACTCAGATATAGCCAATCCATATGCACCTGATGCATTTGTCAGTATTACACTGTCTGCAAGCGCACCTTCCTTAACAAATCCGCCTGCTCCTGCACTTTGAAGCTGCAGCCATTCCAGATTTTTTGATTCCTTGACGATCGAAGCCGGTGGAAATCCAATAATAACATTTGCATTGTATACCAAATCTGCATCAACATTATCAGATTTTGCATAAACAAAATTAGCAGAAGGAGCACTCTCCTCCAGCAGCTTTTTATGCGTTTCCTTCACCGGGATTAGTACCAGTATGTTTTTCACCTGCTGTCACCTCCGAATAGTATAAAAGCATTCATATTATACATTCCCCGTACATACATTTCAAATCAACTATCGTCGGGGCATGGTAATATGCAAAGATTACTGCGTCTTCATAGAAAGATTTGTTATCATATCGTCCGTTTCGACAGATTGGTCCGGTACCAACTCACCTATTCCAAATATTTTTCTAAAATGGTAACCGTAGATAGACAGTGTAATAGCCAGTGAAAATACATCAGGTCTCCTGAATACAGACCAAAAGAATAATCTCCAGTAATACATCCTTCCCTTCTCCAAAAAGCCTATTCGAAAATTCGCCCTCAACAATGCGAAGATCTTATTAAGACTTATACGCTGCATGCCCACAGTCATAGGCCTGTACTCATTTAAAAAATTCGCGACCCGTTCATAATAGTATTTTGGAGCATATATGGTGTTGATGATTTTCTGATATCCGCTCAACAATATATTCAGCTCCATAACAGGAGTAAAATTCATTGAAAGGTCAGTGTTGTTGCCGGTAAAGTTTGAAGATATCCTGCCTTCCTTCATGAGGCGCTGATAAAGCCGTGTCCCTTTCGGCGCATTCAATAACCCCACCATTGCTGTAACGATACCACTGTCTTGTATAAAATCAATCATTCTTTTAAAAATAGTAGTATTATCACTGTCGAATCCTATGATAAATCCACCCTGGACTTGCAGTCCGAACCGTTGCATTTTCTTAACACATTCCACCATATTGCGGTTTTTATTCTGATTCTTGTTGCATTCGGCCAGGCTATCCTCATTTACCGTCTCAATCCCGACAAAGACCGACTCAAAACCCGCTCTGGCCATAAGACACATGAGTTCTTCGTCATCAGAGAGGTTGACGGAAACCTCTGTCAGAAAACTAAAAGGGTGTCTCTTTTCTTCCATCCAGTTTATCAGTTCCGGCAACACCTCTTCCTTAAGTTTCTTCCGGTTCCCGATAAAATTGTCATCAACAAAAAAAATGCCGCCTCTCCACCCATGTTCATAAATCACATCAAGTTCCCGAAGAATCTGTTGTACCGACTTGGTACGTGGAGTATGACCAAAGAGAGTTGTAATATTGCAAAATTCGCAGTTGTAAGGACATCCGCGGGAATATTGAATATTCAGTGTCGCATATGACTTCAACTTAACAAGTTCCCAAGCCGGAATAGGTGTATCGGATAGATCCGCCCAACTATCAGCAGTATAGATATGCTTTGGTGTACCCCTCTCCAAATCGCTCAGAAACTGGGGAACAGTCAGCTCTCCCTCATGAAGCAGCAAATGATCTACATCATCATAATCTGGATAATCGCTTGTAAAGAGCGGTCCTCCTGCCACAGTTTTTGTGTGGAGCAATTTACAGCGATCTATCACATCTCTTGCAGAAGCTTTTTGTATCACCATAGCACTGATGAAAACATAATCTGCCCATAGTATGTCCTTGTCCTCAAGTGCAGTGGTATTCATATCGATAAGCTTCTTCTCCCATGACTCAGGAAGCATTGCAGCAATAGTAATAAGCCCGAGAGGCGGGAAACTGGATTTTTTTGATATAAATTTTAATGCATAGGTAAAACTCCAAAATGTCTTTGGAGACTGCGGATAAACAAAAAGTATCTTCATCGTATCAATAACCCCTTAATCTAAAATAACTACTTACACTTTATTTTGGACAATATCGGGGCTACGATATTCATTTCGCTGCATATTTATTTTTATGTTATGAGAACATATACCACAGGATACCTGACATGGTGATAGCGGCAAGTATAATAATTGATTTGCTTATTTTATCTGTTTTTCTCCTCTGTCTCATCATATTCAAGAAAAAGCCGACGATACAGACAACCATGTTCACGAGCAGGACAATAAATGCCTTCTTGAGGAGCTCCTGATCCCAGTATTGTCTTACTGATACCTCCAGCAGACGATCAAAAAAAGTTTCTCTGACGGGCTTTGCCTTATCGGTAAAAAGCAGTGCTGTTATGATCAGCAGCCAGCTTACTCCTACAGTCCACCAAACAGCTTTTACAACGATATCAGGGCCTTTTCGTCTTTCGACAAAAGCAGTCTTCATAGTAGCCATTTTTTATCACCCTGTTACATTATATGTCAACCAGCGTTTCAAATCAACAGCATACTCTCTTTAACTCCATGAAGAACTTCTTTTTTTCCGCCGCAGCCGGGAAGCTTCTCAATCATGAAGCCTGCGTCCGTTAGGGCGTTCTTAACTGCTCCTGCCACGGTAAATGTAGAGAAGGACCCTCCGTCCTTGGTCTTCTCTCCGATCGCTTTCAGCAGCTCAGGGCGCCATATGGAAGGATTCTTTTTAGGCCCGTGCCCGTCCAGGAACCAAACATCACAGGATTTATCCAATGCCTCCACCATCTCCAGCGCTTCTCCAATCCAAAGTTTCAGCTCGATCGTACCGAAGGATTGCTGCAGGTTAATTGAATGCCAGCCGTTTTCATTGATATCAATTTCTTCATAAGCCTTCATAAGCACATCTATCTCATCTCCGGCCCGCTCTTTGAAAATCTCCAGGATGTTACGCATTCTTACGGGGTTGAGTGGATAGAGTTCAACAGAATAGTACTCTATTGAAACATTTCTCAACCCGTTGTTTTTAAGAAATTCCATAAGCGAAACGACGACGCGCCCCACACCAAATCCGGTTTCCCCAATGGTAAATGCAGTATTCATACCTGCCGCGCCGGTAATCCGATCAATAAGGCTGTTATATCTAAAATAAATTTGCTGCGCTTCATCCATTGCATTGACTACATCAAAATAGCGATCATCAAAATGTTCATTTACTAAATCTGCTGGAATAAACATAGGTTACATTGTCCCTTATCTTCCTGTCTTTTTTCAACTAATTTCATTATTATTTCATATTCGATCAAAAAAAGAAAGGATAAACACTGTTTCAATTAACTGCTAGAAATAAATACTACCATACTGCAAAAGATAGTATTGAACTTTTGCAGAGATTAAAACTAACCATTAGTGAAAGGAGAAGTTTATGAGAATAAAAAAGGCATTAGCTGTCCTCATTACGTTAGTAATGATTACATCGCTGATTTTTGTTTCAAATGCCGCATCATTTACAGATGTTCCCGAAAACCACCCCTACAAGGCTGCAATCGATTTTTGCCAAGCAAAGGGTATTGTTCAGGGAATCACTACAACCACCTTTTTACCTGATGCAAAGCTGACCCGTGCACAGTTGGCCACTATCTGGTGCCGTTCTTTGAATATTAAGGATACCAATCACAGCTTCACAGACATCACAGGGCTGAAGAAATACTATGACAGTTCTGTCATTGTTCTGCACAGCCTTGGAACATTACTTGGTACCAGTGATACAAAATTCTCACCAGATAGCTTTTTTACCCGTGAACAGCTTACATTACTGACAATGCGCACATACAACCTGGGCGTTGCAGACAAGGATGCTTATAAGCGATATACGGATAATGCGTCGATCTCCAAATGGGCTCAGGATGGCATATCCGCCTGTATCAACGCAGGTGTATTAGAAGGCTTATATGATGAAGAGAATTTTAAGCCAAAAGAACCTGTAACCCGTTCCGAGATATGTAAGCTGATCTATAATATTTCTGTACCATACTATAATATAACGATAGGCACACTTGAAGGTGGAACGATCACCGCAAGCCACACAAAAGCCCGCCCAGGTACGGTGATTGCACTGACTGTAACGCCTGACACAGGCAAACAGCTGAAGGCTGATACGCTAAAGTACAATGATACAGATATTACCGGCACGACATTTGTAATGCCTGCTGAGGATGTGACTATTACCGCAGAGTTTGAAGACACGCCGGTTCTGGAGTCTATTGCTGTAACGACGCCACCTGCAAAAACATCCTATACTGTGGGCGAAGCCCTTGATTTAACCGGTTTAGTGGTCACTGCCACCTATAGTGACGGATCAAGCGGAGTGGTCACAGAATATTCAACATTACCTGCAAGCGGAAGTACGCTGGATGCCGCAGGAACATTAACCATCACTGTGAGCTATACCGAAGGAGATGTCACAAAGACCACAACATTTAATGTAACGGTGAATGAAGCACCATCTGAACCTGAGCCCGCTCAATAGAAAGGATCACAAAAAAGGCTGCCAAAGTAAAGTTAAAACCACAAGGGAAATGACCTTGTGGTTTTTTCGCTTCACTTCATAAATTGGCCAAAAGCTGCTTCATCATCTGGTTGACATCAGTATAGCCATATTACAACACCTTGGACAAGAAATCTCTTGTCCTTGGATTCTGAGGATTTGAGAAGAACTCAGACGGAGTGTTTTCCTCCAGAATCCTTCCATCGTCCATAAATATAACTCTGGTTGCAACCTCTTTTGCAAATCCCATCTCATGGGTAACAATTACCATTGTCATACCCTCGTTTGCCAGTTGTCTGATCAAGTCCAGCACCTCGCCTACCATTTCAGGGTCTAATGCCGATGTAGGCTCATCAAACAGCATAACCTTGGGGTTCATTGCCAGCGCACGCACGATTGCGATCCTCTGCTTTTGTCCGCCTGATAACGTTGATGGATAAGCGTCCGCCTTCTCCTCAAGTCCGATTCTTTTAAGCAGCCGAATCGCGTTCTCTCTTACATCCGCCTTAATCTTTTCCTCGGTAGTGTCGATCTCATAAAGTGGTATTTTCTTCTTTGTAATCAAATTTCTGATTTTTATGAAGAAATTTTTAACTTTCCTTGATCTGAGATCATGGATGGCAATATTCGAAGGAGCAAGCATAATGTTATTGATGACTGTTTTATTGTTAAACAAGTTGAATTGCTGAAAAACCATGCCGATATGGCGACGGTGTATGTTGATATCCACCTTTGTATCCGCGATATCAACGCCTTCAAAGATGACAGATCCCCCCGTGGGATCCTCCATACAGTTCAAGCAGCGTAAAAACGTACTTTTACCGCTTCCGGAAGGGCCAACAATAGCAACTTTCTCGCCCTCATTGATGGTAGTCGTTATACCTTTGAGGACTTCAAGCCTGCCGAAATTTTTCTTCAAATTAATTACGTCTATCACTTTTCCGCAGGCTCCTTTCCATGATTTTAATCAGAAATGCGATTCCCATGACCAGCACTAGATAAATCAATGCCATTACAAGATATGG
>JAEYRF010000151.1 GCA_023409615.1 Bacillota bacterium
CCATACAACAGGTACAATGACCTAAAAGTCAAATATCGAATAACATGCTGAAGATTTTATGTAATTCTTCTCTAATGGAAAAAATCCTTCTACTACATTTGAGAAGAGCTTAAAAAAGCAAGCTTTAAAATTAGATTCTAAAGTATTGCCCTACTCTTCCTTGCTCGTTCAATGAACTTCCTGTTTCCTACCAACCGGAGCATACAGACCTTTTGAGAGGCAGAACATGACCGAGTCGCAATAACGGGTAATTGCTCCCGCGTCAGCCTTCAGAATCGAATGGTAGGCAGAAGTTGTTTATCGCAATGTCCAAAGGTTTCTAAAATTGCATTCTTTCGGTTAATCGAATATCCATAGTGCTTTTTAATAAGAACCACAGCATTTTTTGTATTTCTTGCCACTGCCGCATGGGCAAGGGCTATTTCTGCCTACCTTTTCACTTAAAACCTGGTTAGGGTTTGATATCCTTTGTTCCAGACCGGCGTATAAACGCTTCTTGCGTTCTAAATATTTATCTTCCTTTTGTCTTTGCTCCTCTTCAAACTTTATTCTCCGCTCTAGAACCTTAAGTTTTTCATCTTCTCCAGAATCTTCATAAAGATTGAGAAGTCTCTCCTCCACATCATCCCTGTCTCTTAATCCATCTATGCTTAAGGCTCTAAGCAAAATCTCTTCGCCTCTTATATAATCTGCGTATTCTTTTTTCCTCAGCCAGTATTGGTCTGACCAGCTGATCCACCCCCAGCCCCATTCGGGACTATCCTTCAGGTAATCTTCAAAAAGCTCTTCCCCTTTATCCTTATTCCCTAACAGAAAATACGTTTCAGCTATTGCCCTTCGTGCGTTCTCAATAGAAATCTGATCATCCTTCCTCAAAAACTGCAGTATATCGTTGTTCAGCTGTATTCTCAGCTTTCCGTACGCGTCTAGCACTTCAATATCAGATGTATTATTTACTACTTCTTCCAACATCATATCAAAGTCGCCAACCCAATTCGAAACATATTGATTACCATTGAATATTTCATCAAACGCTTTGAATGCCTTGACAGCTTCCTTCTCCATAGCATCCATTAAGTCATTCCATACAGCAAGCCATGTTTTTATACAATCATTATGATTCCGCTCCTGGAGGTATTTGTACCCCAACTGCATTTTGGAATCCAGGTCAATATACTTGGGATTAACTGCTTCAGGCTCTACTCCAAAGTATTTGCTTCTAATAACCCTGTAATAATCTCGTTCCGGATCATTTGGGAAACCCACATTATTAACCATACCGTAATTTCCAACTCCCTCATAGATAAATTTTTAGGTGCTGCCATTTCACTGTCCATTCCCCAGATCATTCCATATCGACAGCCTGATCTATCAGCGTCAATAGATACTCCGGAAAACTGTCTGAATCGGTGTCAATGGAATTTAGACGATCCTTCATTTTTTCGGCAACATCAATTGCATTATCCCGATCGCCGTAGCTAAACAGCATTTCCAATTCATCGATCCTTTCAAAAATCGCTTCTTCACAAGAGCTTGCACGTTTATAACTCAAGAAGTCTCCTTCAAGAAACCATCCCAAGGTTTTCTCAAAGTGCTCCATAACTATATCATGATCAATACTTACGGGCTTTAGTGCCATATCTTTCCCGAGAACTTCATCAGTCTTGTCTTTTATCTGGAATTCCAGGTTGAAACCTTCAAAACCTGTAAGCGCAAGGCCAAACTCATGTATAGAAACAAGTTTGCCGTCAATAACCAGGCATACAGTATCATCTTCATCACTGTACCTAATCTGACATGTTCCGATGCTTTTGAGGCTATATTGTTCTCCGCCGGTTTGTATGGCATTGCTGATATAATGTTCGCCCGATACACGTCTAAGCGTTTTATACCCTAAACCGGTTAGAATCTTTTTATGAAGATGCTTTATTGCAGTATATTGATTATCCTCAGGCTTGACAAGCACCTCAAACTCATAACCGCCCCAAAACTCCTCTGCTTTCCAGGTAGAAAAGCCAGGCATGATCATATTTGAAATCTTGAATCTATGCAGAACCTTATCAACATCTAAGATCGAGATCTCCTTTGAGTAATCCTCCAGCTTTTCGACATCCAGCACTTCGGCCATAATATCATTGTTGCAATCCAGACATAAATGCTGCCCCAGATCTTGTATATGTATTGTTGCAATATTCTTTTTGCATCTTGTACATTTCATATTGTTAATCCTCCCCTTCTCCGAAATAACGGGTAATTGCTCCCGCTTCAGCCTTCAGAAAATTTTCTGCACCATCTTTTGAATAGGTTTCCTTATAATCCACCACTTCTCTGAGGTCCATCCCGTCCTATAACAATATATCCCCTTTCCCTAAGTTGCACTTGGAACAAAGGGTTTGAAGATTATCCAATTCAGTTTTACCGCCTTTTGACCAAGGGATTATATGATCTATATGCAATTCAATTGATGGATCTTTTGCTGGAGATTCTCCACATATACAACACCTAAAATTATCTCTTTTCATTACTTGAAACCGCATTGTTAAGCTAACTTCTCGCCTTGTTTTATGAAAAGTACTTGATTGCTGCTTATCTAATTCAGTAATCCTTTCGATTTGTTGATTATGCACGTTTGAGTTAATTTCAATATTTCCATTTACCCACTCACCCAATGCAACTTCAATGCCACCCTTGGGTTTATGATATATTGTACCGTTATAAGGATAATTTGTGCCCAAATACTTATATTTAGAATTTGATAAATACTCAAAAATATGAAGGTAGTTTTGAAAGTTTATTCCATTATTAATACGATTATAGCAATAATCACTGGGAATAATACTTCCTGGATTGCATCCGTGTTTTTGAACCACTTTATCAATGATCTCACGACATGAAAATTCAGTGCCACTTTCACAGCCGATAAAAGAATCTTGTACCTTTTCCAAAATATTCATGTGATTGTCCTTATCTACCTATCCATTATTTAGTCCTATTTTACCATATGAATGTATAAAGAGGAGTTATTTTTATAAGATTTCTATTCAACACACCATCCACGCATCGAAGCATTTGCATTTTGGGCTGATACCCCGGCAAGTAGTTTTAGTCCCTTAGTACTAAACGGGAAATCCAATATGTATTCATTTTCTTTCTTTTCTGTTGCCACTCCGAAAGCTGCAAACTGCTTTATAACTGATGGTTTCAGTTCAACATCAGCCTTGTTAACCACAAGCTTATTCCCATCCGTTTGTCCGTATATAGATACACTCCATAACACAGCAATAAATTCTTCGAGCTTTTTTATGATACTGCGGATTACCGGAGCCAAACCCGGTTTCGCTTTCTGCAGTTCCCAATCACCAAAGCTGTCATCTGGCGAAAGCTTAAACCCAACCAAAGTGGGATCCTCATATAGTTTTTCATAAATACCACTTATAAACTCATGAGCAGCTTTTTGTTCATCAATGTTTGCCTCTGCCGAATCATCAACAGAATGAAAGATGAATAAGTAGCAATAAAATAATAGATACCGCGTTGTGCCAGGTTTTCAAAGTCTTTGTTTATCATACTTTGCATAAAAATCCCCCATCTAGCCAAGGTATATATAACTCTTAAGTCAGCTTAAATATATCTCCCATAATACTCCTTCAGCTTCCTGTCGCAGTACTCCTTTATCCACGCAATGTCTTCCTTCGTCAGCTTCTTAAACACATACCTGTTAAACTCAACAAACTCAATCTCCCGGCATCGTTTCATAAACCGCATATCCTCGAACCGCTTGAACGGATTGGCAAAGATGTTCCGTTCTGCATCCTTTCGAGTAAACCCGTCTCTGCAGAATATACTGGACTTCTTCTCAACAAAAAGCCCTTTCTCTTTTCGGTCCTCATAGAAATTGATGAAGTACTCTACAATATCCTCCACTCTCACACGGCCATTTCCATCAACATGCTCAAACATGGCTTTCAGCAGAACCGGCTTGTATGAGAAGCTCATGTCCATCGTTTTCACCATGTTCATGAACTTATCCTTCATATTGACTGCAGTGATCAAGTCCCATCCATACTCTGACGCATATTTTTTAACCGTTTCCTCGTTGAAATATTTGAAGCTGCGCCTGTCTCCGACAGGCACCTCCAAATCAGCTTTTATCATGCCCTCCCGAATATACCGTTCAATTGTTTCAGTCTGCACCTCCACCATCCTGACAAACTCAAGCTGAGAGATCATCCCCTTCACCTGCTCCTGCCAATTGAACAGATCGATCAATTCATAGTCCGCTACATCTATCGGTAAATCCAGATACACCTCAGGCTTTTCTCCCTTAGCCAGCAAATCACGATCCAGCTCATATTGCTTTTGGGGGGCCAGCGCCAGCTGCCGGGCATGATAATCCTTCAGATTCAGCATTCTATGAATGGAATAAGGCATATTGAACATATCGGCGTTGTCAATGAAGTCAAAGACTAGAAGGTATTCTTTGCCCTCACACTTGCGCATTCCCCTGCCAAGTTGCTGCATGTACAATGTTTTGGACATGGTAGGCCTTGCCATGAATAATACTTCTGTCTTAGGGCTGTCCCATCCCTCATTTAGAAGGTCACATGCGCACAGGACATTGATATCCCCTTCTTCATAATTCTCCAGAATCCGTTCCCTTTCGGATGCTCTGAGCGTTCCCGAAACCGCTTCGCATTTCACTCCATTTTCCCTGAACAATCCTGCAATCTCCTCTGCATGCTTCACGGAAGCACAGAACACAACCGTCTTCCTGCTCTTCACATACTGCAGGTATGTATCAATAATAATTTTGTTTCTTTCCGGTACAAAGAGCTTGCTTTCGAGATCTTGAGAATAATATTTAATACCGTTGATGCGAACAGTAGAAAGATCAACATTTGTTTTGACCCGAATACAGCGGATTGGTGAAAGTTCACCCATTTCAACGGCAGTTTTCAAATCAAGCTTATGTGCCACGTTCTTGAACAGCTCCAGCAAATCCTCTCCGTCCGCTCTTTCCGGTGTTGCAGTCAGTCCAAGAGTGAACTCCGGCTTGAAGTGACCCAGTATTTTTCTATAGGTCTCAGCTGTACCATGGTGGCACTCATCAATAATTACATATCCAAAATCATCCGGTTTGAACCGCTCAAGGTTTTGCGCAACACTTTGAATGCTTGCACATACTATATATGCATCTTCATTTTTCTGTTCCGCTACATACATGCCGGTTTGTTTATCCGCCCAAATGTTTTCAAACGTATCTTTGGCCTGTTTTACCAGCTCCCTGGTGTGGGCAAGGAATAGTGTCCTTTTGCCGACTTCCCGGGCATCGCTTACAGCAGTAACCGTTTTTCCTGTTCCTGTTGCATGGTACAGAAGTGCAATGCTTTCCCCGCTGTCTCTCATGCTTTGAAGGTTATCAATGGCTGATTGCTGGTGATTTTTCAGTTCAAAGGCTTTTCCCTTCTGCTTCGGAAGATAATCATCCAACATCCTGAACTGCGGCATTTCGCCAACAAAAGTCAAAAGCTCATCCTTTACCTTTTCACGCTGCCTTTTTAATTGAACATATGCCCATCTGTAAACCTTCCAGTCATTATAGATCAGGCTGTTTTGTTTCAGAAGATCATCGTGGTACTTATTGCCGGAAATCCGCTGAGGATTATGAAATTTCTCACCATCGATCTCTATGGCAAGCTTTAATGCATCACTCTCAAGAGCGAAATCAATGTACCTTCTATTTCCGTAGATATCTACAAAGGGATGCTGCACAGAAAGATATTGTGTCTTATCCGGCCCGAATGCCTCACAGAATAATTCTACAAATAAATCCTCTGCTACGCTGGCAAGGCTGGTTGTATACCTAACTTCATTCTCCACACCGCTTTCCCCCTGTCTGTAAACAACTCATGATTAGTCTCTGACTTCTTTTAGCAGAAGCCTTTTATCAAATGCTCCCCGCTCATCCACCTTCTTTTTGCGAATTTGTTCGAAATCGTCCAGCTCAATGCCCTTGTGCTTCAGGATCGCATAAACAACTTCAACCAGATCGGCCAACTCATTGATATCATCGTCATCAAGATATTCTTGAAGCTCCTCACCAAGCTTTATGTCAAGGTGCTTTTTATATGCCTTGTCATCAAGCATCTCTGTGATTGGCCTTTTTCCGGATTTTTCGATAATTTTGGGGATTTTGTCACGGATAAGCTTGTTGTAGTAGGTGGTAGGCATGTCATGATCTCCTTAAGATTATTTTTTAAGATAGTTGTCATAGTTCTAACAATGAAGTAGATGGTCATATGGTACGCTAGCACCCACGTTTTAGCATAAAAATTCATACAGATTTTCATTATTATCCATGATTCTAAAGCATTGTTTTAATATGATCTGCTAAGTCTCTATCCTCGCAATATATGTAGCAACCCTTCTGACCACGGGTCAAGAGAGTCTTATACGTGTTCTTAATTAGTTGTGCAGCCTTTGCTTCATCCGCGCTTCTAATGCCCGATGTTTTATCATCCTTTGAAATCATTGTTTTGTCTGTTATTATAGTACCAAGATGTGAATCAAAGCGTAAGTCCTTGCCAATTATTACACCCACATAATCAAATTCAAGGCCTTGCGCAGTATGAATACAACCAACTTCTTCAAATGATTTTGGATTTATCGCCCATATTTTATCATCCGTAAGATTCCACCTCGCGTAGAATTCATCCTCAAGAATAATGTCGTAATCGCCTCTTTGGAATTTTACATTCCAATCATAACAGTATCCAGCAACCATTCGGGCCTTGTTGTTGATCTGATTTTTCTCGCGTAATGCAGTTCGGAACTCGTTTGGATTGGTAAACACTTGGATATCATAACTTAATTCTGATAAATCCATATCAACACTTTCACCAATTTGCAGTATGTTGTTGATAAGTTGAATATACTGGTCACTGCCGTTGCAGCGGAACTGAGAAACTAGTGATGTCCTTTCATTAATAATAACTCTACTGTTCAACTGAGATGCCCAATATCGAATTCCCTCAATACTCCCAATGTCTTTCGTTGTAATTCGCTGGCTCTCATCGATGAGAAAGACCGTAAACAGAGATGCCTGGATGCATTCCTTTATTTGGTTTTCACCTTGGAAATCGCCATACATCTGCTTTACAAGTCTATGCGACTCATCGACGATTAGGCAGTCATAAAAATTATTAGATAATTTGCATAGCCCAAAAGGGGAGCGGAATAATTGTTTAATATTGACTTCTTTTTTAAGATTCGATTTGGACAGTAATCTTAGGTAAGCCTCTCTGGGTGCGCTATTTTTAGTGCAGTAGCTCGCGTTTAATCCACAAGAAATAAACTCTTTCAATAGATTAACTGCCAATACAGATTTTCCTGTACCTGGGCCGCCTTGTATGATTATTGTCCGCTTCTTCCTGTCCTTTTCGCATTGACTCATAATCATTTTGCACATATCAAAAGCTACTACCTGGTCATCTAACAATAGAAATTCTTGATTGCCACTCATTAGTGAAACCAGACAATCCTGCAGTGACTTTGAGGGCCTTATTCTTCCATTGTCAATTTTGTATAATAAATCACCGTCACTGGACTTCAATGAGATATACTTTTTGATAAATGCTCTAAGTTCTGCAACTTGATTCTTGATAAAGAACGGAGCTTCTTCGTACCAAGAGCAGTAAATTCGATTGTTCAGCACACTAGCGTTATTAGGATCGTAGTTGTGCAGATATGCACATGGAATTATGCCAATGTCTTCGTCTTGAACATACTCAGATGAGTTACGAATAAAAACAGAATACGAATATGCCTGATATGAAGGATGGCTCACAATACGGTTTGCACCACCGGTAAAGGCTTTTACGCTGTGCTTCATTTCATCTGCAACTATCTCAGCCTTTTCCCATTGCTTAAGTTCAACAACTACAACATTATTATGATTATTGTTATCGGCACCAGCAATAATAAAATCCACACGTTTTGACGTTCGTGGAATTTGATATTCTATTGCAATGGTTGACTCGTTTGGAATGTCAGTGTCATCTATGACATTCCTCATGAAAACCAGAGAATTCTGCCAGGATCTATATTCAGAAAGCGCACCGCCGGATACCTTTTTAAGACGAAGTTGTGACAGAATCTTATCAGAAATTTTGTTCATAATGACATCATCATTAAATTCTTGCTTTGTTGCGCTGTAAACTATCATATTATCTTCCTTTAAAGTTTGTCGTACTTTATTGACACGCCTTTTGCTTTTTCAACTGGGTACTTTTTTTCAGTTTCTACGAGTTTCTCCAAAACTATGTCTTTAATATCAAATTTTAATACCGCTGCCATCTGGATACAGTAGCTAATAACATCAGCCAACTCGCTTTTTACACTTTCAATAGAATAATCTGTGTCGCTCCACTGAAAGCACTCCAGCAGTTCACTCGCCTCTATTGAAATGCTTTTTGCTAAATTAGCAGGAGAATGAAATTTATCCCAATCCCTCTCCTTGTTGAATGCATCAATCTTTTTTGATAATTCTTGTAAAGAATCTATATTGCTCACTCTTTTCTATTTGTAAATTCGCCTACTTGACTCAGATCGAAAAACTTACCCTGCAAACAACAGCACCCTGTGGCAATCATTAACATACATCAAACTCATTCAGTCGTTTTTAGATTCAGCCTATCTCAATATTATCAATGTCGACATTATTTTACAAGCTTCGTAACATAAATTTACATAAATGCACACTTTCTATCTTTTATTTGATAAAATATAGGTGTTTGGTGTTAGGCCGCTCATAAAGGTGGGATTAGTTTTGGATAGTTTCGAAAATTATGTATATAAAGCTGAAGTAAATTGGTCCTTGTTAACAGAAGGAATAACCCTTCCTGTTGAAAACCAAGTCATATTTTCCCGTAACATGGGAAAATTCCTGCAAAGAGGTGAATATAAAGAGATTACCTTGTATTTGAATGAAAAAGGTTATAAAGCACAAATTCGTAATGTTAAATTCGACCAAAAGTTTAATAGAAATAAAGATATTCTTCAGATACGATACCAAAGAAATGGTGATCTGGCTCAAGCTCTTCAGACTTGCTTCTCAAAGAGTTATACATTTATTAAGACACGCAGAGCACTACGGCCTTTAGGAGATCGTACTATGATCAGACTTCCTGAAGAATACAAAGAATATTTGGCTATCTATACTACAGAATATGAAGACTCCTATGTTATTGAGACGATCCAGGCCGATGATATCAATTATCTCAAACAGACTGTTCAAAACCAATCAGAACGGGTCTTTGAGGCAAATTTCAATTATGATGTCGAAGACAAAACTGCAGCAATTTTAGAAAATGAAAGAATTGTAAAATTCAGAAAGCTTAATAAAAAAATTGGTGATAATCTCAAGTTGTTTTATGACTATCGTTGCCAAATTTGTGGCCAGTATATAGGCGAGAAATATGGTACACATGCTGTTGAGGCTCATCATATTGAGTATTTTACTAAAAGCCTGAATAATAATACGAATAATCAACTCATTGTTTGTCCAAATCATCATAGTATTATACATGAAGTAAACCCAGCATTTAATCGTAAAAAGCTCATTTATATATACCCCAATGGCGTCCAGGAAGGTTTAATGATTAATAGGCATTTATTATCAATATAGCAAAGTGGTGATTACATGAAAATCTATGTTGGCGTCACTGATTATGATTGGTTTAATATACTGAAAAATGCGAATTGCGATGAAGTAAACTTCTGGAGGCCAGGAACTGGTACTAACTTTAGAGCGCTAGAACCAAATGATCTCTTTCTTTTTAAGTTGCACAGTCCACGCAACTATATAGTCGGTGGAGGGTACTTCGTACGATATTCAATTTTGCCAACATTCTTAGCCTGGGATGCCTTTGGACTCCGGAATGGTACCCGCAGTCTCAAAGAACTCAATGAACGTATTCTAAAATACAAAAAACGTAACGGGATTGATATAGCTTCTGACAGAATCGGCTGCATCATGCTTGCAGAGCCATTTTTCTTTGAAGAAAATGATTGGATATCAGTACCGAAAAACTGGAGTAATTCTATAGTACAAGGCAAAACTTACTTAACCGAATCTGAGGATGGTCTTCGGCTCTTTTCTCAAGTAGAGGAACGGCTTAAGCATCCAGCCGCAAATGAAAAAGCTGCATCATTGTTAAAGTCCACAGGAGAGCGCTATGGAAGCGAATATACAACCCGGCATCGCTTGGGTCAAGGCTCTTTTAGAATTGTCGTCACTGAAGCTTATGATAGAAAATGTGCCATTACAGGTGAAAAAACATTGCCAGTATTAAATGCTGCCCATATTCGGCCCTATGCTGAAGAAGGGCCTCATTCCGTCCAAAATGGCCTTTTACTACGTACTGATCTACACACTCTCTTTGATAAAGGATATATTACAATTGATGAAAAATTCATAATAAATGTCAGTAATAGGCTGTATGATGATTATGGAAACGGAAAAATGTATTACTCTCATCATGGCCAAAAGCTTTTTGTTATTCCAACTCAAGCATCTGATCTACCGTCCGGGGAATTTTTAAGTTGGCATAATGAGCACGTATATTTAGGGTAATATTTATTCAGTATCTTATGACATTCGCGTTGAAGCCCCGACTCAGATTCGGACTGGGGACTCATCCTTACCATGGATAGGTTTACTATGGACAGGAACGCCTATTTAAGCCGATTTTCGGCTGGTCTATGATTTACAAAAACCCAATTAAAACCCAATTGGGGTTATATGCAGAAAATCATTTTCATTTTCTTGATAAGTCTCATTCTCTAGTTCACAAAAATCTCTGAATGAAAAATTAATTCGTTCTCTCAGCAAAAATGAAAAGCCTAATAATTACTTCTTACAGAATATATAGTAATGTAGAGGGTGAAAATTCTATTTGCCATCCTCCCCCTTTGTTATAACCAATTTATTTTTTATTCTATTTTGAACTCTAGACAAAAAGCTTATAGGTTTCATCATATTAATATTCAAATGCTTATGAAATACTGGATGTATTATGAATAATGTTTCTTTATTAAGAGTTGCATTTTTTATAATGGAACATAATTTGCTATTTTCTTGTACATTATATGCATAAATAACAGGTGACCCATTTAGCTTTACACCCATATAATTTATACTGATAAGCGTGACTATCCTTTCAATAATCATATTTTGACTCAATTTGCCTACAGAATGCTTTCGAATTTTTTTTACTAAATCATTAAACGAAAAAACATGATGTTCTCCCATGAAAGAATACAAAAAGTCAGTAATCCATGGGGCTTCCACCTTATATTCAGCAATTATCTGCTCCAGCGCGAATCCCGAATAACTAATAGAAGCATTTTCAAGGTCATCTACTTGAATTTCAGAGTGG
>JAEYRF010000029.1 GCA_023409615.1 Bacillota bacterium
GTACATCTTCAGGTGCAAATGTTTGGGCTTCAATCAGGGCGGCGAAAATATATGGTGTTGATAAAAATATCGTAACAGTGCTGCCGGATAGGGTTGAGAGGTATTTTAGCACTTCATTGATATAGCAATAATAGTAATATAGTAATGTTCTTCGCCTAAAATCGGTGCGAATAAATTATCAATATATTATGACTATGTAAGCATAAATACAGAAGCGCAACTACAGAAGCGCTACTAGAGAAGCGCAACTAGAGAAGCGCAACTACAGAAGCGCGACTACGGAAACGTAGCTACAGACGAGCAACTACGAAAGCGCGTTTAATAAAAAACAAAAGAGTTGGAGCAGTACCATGATTCACGGACACGAGAAAACAAATAAACCACTGCAATACCTCAAGGGTGTAGGTGAATCAAAAGCAGCACTTTTTCACAGGCTGGGCATTTTCACTGTTGGTGATGTCATATCACATTATCCGCGGGACTACGAGGATAGAAGCAAACTAAAAAAGCTGATAGAACTTCAGGATGGGGAACGGTGTTCCTTCGAAGGAATCATTGCATCCAAGGTTATTGAATCCAGACCAAGGAAAGGCTTTGTAGTAAGCAGAACAAGCATTATTGATGATACAGGCCTCATAAATGCGATATGGTTCAATCAGCCCTATCTAAAGAACTATTTTAAGGCGGGGGAAAAGTATATATTTTTCGGAACGGTCACAAAGAAAAGGACTTTCGAAGTTCTTAATCCGGTATACGAGAGATTAAATGATTCTGGTCCAACAAACACCTGCAGGATAATACCAATTTATCCGGCTACAGATAAACTAACGCAAAATGCTATACGGGCAGTGATCCGCAATGCTCTTGAATATGTCGGTAACAGTATGGCAGAGTTTTTGCCAGATTGGATTCGGAAAAAATACGATCTGGTGGATTACCCATTTGCCGTTCAAAACATACACTATCCCGAAAGTGACGACGCGTTTAATAAAGCACGCAAGCGGTTGATATTCGAGGAACTATTGCTTTTGCAATTAGGGCTGATAAACCTTAAATCATCTTCTGAATCGACTGCACCAGGTATTCGTTTCAGTGCAGGTGCTCACATGAGTGATTTTATTGAGAAATTATCATTCAAACTGACAAATGCGCAGGTTCGGGTTTTTACCGAGATTGAACGGGATATGGAAAGCAGCAAAATGATGAACCGACTGATTCAAGGGGATGTGGGTTCGGGAAAAACGGTTGTTGCATTAATGGCCTTAGTGAAGGCAGTAAAAGGCGGATATCAGGGGGCATTCATGGTGCCGACGGAAATTCTTGCTGAGCAGCATTACCGCTCTGTTAAGCCGCTGTTGGAGCCTTTCGGGATCAGAACAGCGTTACTTACAGGCAGCACAACAGCGAAAGAGTCAAAGGAATTGCTGCAGAGAGTTGCAGAAGGCAATGTGGATATTTTAATTGGGACACATGCATTACTTGAGGATAAGGTCATATTTCAAAATCTTGGGCTGGTTGTTACTGATGAACAGCATAGATTTGGTGTCAGGCAGAGAGCTATTCTGTCACGAAAAGGCGAAAATCCGGATATCCTTGTTATGACTGCGACACCTATTCCAAGAACGCTGGCACTAATATTATACGGAGACCTTGATATTTCAATCATTGATGAACTCCCCCCAGGCAGAAGGAAGGTCATGACCTACGCGGTCGATGAGACTATGAGGGATAGAATCAATAAATTTATACGTAAGCAGGTGGCTCAAGGTCGACAGGTATACATAGTCTGCCCGCTCGTTGAGGAATCCGATGCGATCGAAGCCAGGGCGGCTGCTGAACTGGCGGAGGAACTTAAGAATAGGACATTCAGCGATCTTCGTGTCGGACTGATCCATGGGAAGATGAAATCTTCTGAAAAGGATAAGATAATGAGCAGCTATGTAAAAGGCGAAACAGACATTTTAGTTTCAACCACTGTCATTGAGGTTGGTGTGAATGTACCCAATGCGTCACTTATGGTGGTAGAGAATGCTGAAAGATTTGGACTTGCTCAGCTTCATCAACTTAGGGGAAGGGTTGGCCGCGGTGAGTACCAGTCTTACTGTATTTTATTCAACGACAGCAAGTCCGAGATTTCCCGTGAGAGAATGAAGGTTATGGAGAAAACATCAGATGGATTCGTCATTTCGGAAAAGGATTTGGAACTTAGGGGTCCTGGCGATTTTTTCGGCACCAGACAACACGGTATTCCCGACTTGAAGATTGCAAATCTCTACAGGGATATTGAGATACTAAAAATGGCTCAGGAGGCCGCACTGACACTTATGGAACAGGACAGGACGCTGAGCCTGCCTGAAAATCTGTCACTTGGTGCTGCAGTGAAGAAAAAGTTTGCCGGAACAGTAAATAAAATCAGTCTTAACTAGATGATTTCATTTGATTTGAATCATGTATACAGTTGAGATGTCGGGGAGGGAAACGTAATACTAAGGGTAATATCAGGATGTGCGAGAGGGCATAAGTTAAAAACTGTAAAAGGTTCGGCAACACGACCGACATCTGATAAAGTGAAGGGATCAATTTTCAATATTCTTGCTGATGTTCTTGCGGATCGGGATGTGCTGGATATTTTTGCAGGCACAGGCAGCCTTGGGATTGAAGCCTTGAGTCGTGGTGCCCGGAGTGCAGTATTCATGGATAGAAGTCCAGAAAGCTGTGCGATAATAAAGGATAATCTTGCACACACAAAGCTGATTGACCTGGCAGATGTTTATTGTGTTGATTATACAAATGGCATTGAAAAGCTAAATAGGAATAAACGAAAATTCGACCTGATTTTGATGGATCCGCCCTATAATAAAAATTTTATTCAAGAAGCATTAAAATTAATGTCAAGAAATGATATAATGAAAGACAATGGTATCATTGTTGCTGAACATAGTGCTTCAGACAAACTTCCGGAAAGTTACGGGAGCCTAAAAGCGATTGACAGCAGGAAATACGGTGATACAATGATAACAATATATAAATTTTGTAAAGAGAAAAATGAGTTATAAAATAAATGTAAAATAAAGTGTACGTGAATGTTATAATATATTCGATAGATATGTGAAATGCCAGGAATGAAAAGTATAATGGGTTTCACTGGAGCATATTGCATAAAACAGGATTTCAATTGATAAGGCGGTAAGACAATGGTATTTGTTTATCCGGGAAGTTTTGATCCGATTACGAACGGCCACCTTGATATTATCAATAGGGCCGTACGTATATGTGATAAACTGATTGTTGCAGTTGGAAGTAATGAAAGCAAAAAGCCGGTATTTACAGTAGAGGAACGCATTGACCTGATCAGGAGTACGGTTGGTGACAGAAGCGATATTCAAGTGACCGGTTTCAGCGGCCTTTTAGCCGACTTTCTCAGGGAAATGGGTTCGAAGACTGTCATTAAGGGCTTGCGTGCGATTTCTGACTTTGAATATGAATTTCAGATGGCGCTTTTAAACAAAAAACTTGAGCCGGAAATGGAAACTCTTTTTATGATGACCAGTGTGAATTACTCGTACTTAAGTTCAAGTGCCGTGAGGGAAATTGCCAGAAATGGTGGAAATATTGACGGGCTGGTTCCGGATTGCATCAAGGATAGAATTATAGCTAAGCTCGCCTGTAGATAGGCATTTAGGGGGTAAAATCATGGAAATACTTGCAATACTCGAAACGTTGGAAGATTTGGTGGAGAAAAGTATTGGCGTTCCATTCTCAGGTAAATGTCTTGTGGATAAGGAGGAAATTCTTGAGATTGTGAAGGAACTCCGGTTAAAACTTCCTGATGATATTAAACAGGCTAAATGGGTCAAGGAGGAACGGCAGCGTATATTGATGGATGCCCAGAAGGAAGCCGGCAATATGCTTAAAGAGGCAGAAAACAATATTGCATCTATGGTGGATGAACATGAAATAACTAAAAAGGCTTATGAGCAAGCGAATGAAATTGTTGCTGCAGCTCAAAAAAATGCCCGGGAGATTCGGCTGGGAACAAAGGAGTATGCAGATAGCATTTTAAATAAAGTTGAAGAAATTTTGCATGATACAATTGAAGTGATTAAAATTGATAGAGAAGAGCTCAAATAGAGCTCTTTTTTTTATGTGAAAAAGAGTGATGCTTTCCTTTTGCTTTTCTGAAGCTTGCCAGCATAAAAACAATGAAGAATAGAAGGACGACACTAAGTAAAATAAATAGTGATTTTCCTATCATATCGAGAAAGTCAGATAAATATGGCTGTCCGGCACTGACAATCTTTGAATCCGCTTGTAGAGCTGCGTTTGCAAGAACTGTCCCCTCAAAGTGAAATATTTTTAGTCCTACCCACGTGTAAAATGAAGCAATGATACCTTGCAGGAATTTACCAAACAGATAGAGACGAGTCTGTATATCTGTTTTGGATATTATGCTCATTACCTGAGAATGGACGCATAAACCTGCCCAGCCAATAATGAAGCTAACGGCAGGCAGCTTGAGCGAAAGAGCTGCAGATGGTGAGCTGTTGATAATTCGGGAGCCTGTCGTAATCTCAAGCAGGCCGCTAAGCAAACCCTCAAGAATGTCTTTACTTATACCCAATGGCGATAATAAATTTGCTGCAAGACCTGCCAGGAAGCTTATAATCCCAATATCAGTTAACAACTGAATAATAACTGAAAAGAGCACAACAAAACCTCCGATTACCAAGATGGATGTGAGAGAGCTTTTTACGGCGTCACCTAGCATAACCGCCAAAGTTGGTCTATTTGAAGATGCTTGGTTTCTAAGCTCTTTCCCAAATTTCTTCAACAGAGTGCGCGGGGGGACGTTTCTTGCGGAGGGGACGTTTCTTCCACCGGGGACACTTCTTTCGGAGGTGACACTTCTGCTGAAGAGCAGTCCAACAGTAATACAAGCCGCAAAATGACATGCAAACAGAAAAATCCCAATGGCAGTCGATCCATACATTGTTGTTCCTATTGCACCAATAACAAAAATCGGGCCGGAATTGTTTGTGAATGCTAAAAGTCTTTCTGCCTCAGCTTTTGTAATAATACCATTAATTCGTAGATCTGAAGTTATTTTAGCACCCATGGGATAACCGGATGAAATACCCATAACCAATGCAAACGATGCGCTACCAGGAACATTGAAAAATGGCCTCATCAAGGGTTCAAGCAACAGACCTGATGTCCTTATGAAGCCAGTAGCATTTAGAACCTCGGCTGCTACGAAGAACGGGAACAATGAAGGAAAAATAACATGTGCCCACAAAGAGAGGCCATTTTTAGCTGCTGCAAGAACTGTCCCTGACATTAGGATAAGACAGAGAATAAAAATGATGCAAATCGCAGGGACCAACATTTGTTTGAGGTATATTACTCTAGATGGCTGTAGTAATATCATTACAAGAACAACTAATGATATGAGGATGACTAGTGCAAAAGTCATTTAATTCAGCCCTTGTTTCAGCTCTTCTACTAAATTCTATTATTTGCTAATGAAAATATTACTTAATGAAACGTCTCACAAAGATTCTCGTAGAGCTAAAGTAGAGAAACGTCCCCTTTTCAAGAAACGTCCCCCGTTCCCCCAAAATAAAAGAAGGGCGATTATACGCTGATGCAATAATCGCCTTTCTTTTATCAGGTCCAATTTTTCGTTATATTTTGCTTCACTTCACTTCAGTGACCCAGCTGTATTCGTCTTTAAGTGAGCCGCCCTGTATTCCAGTGATCGTTTCGTAGAGTTTTGCCGAAAGTTCACCTATTTTTCCACCGGCCACTGTGATCGATTGCCCTTCCCAGTTCAATTCACCAATTGGTGAGATTACTGCGGCTGTCCCGGTACCGAATGCTTCCACCAGCTTGCCAGCGGCGTGTGCATCATAAAGTTCCTGAACACTTAGCTTTCTCTCTGAAACCTTGATACCCCAGTGCTTTAAAAGATGAATGCATGAGTCTCTGGTGATACCCGGTAGAATACTTCCATCAAGAGAAGGGGTCACAACCTCATCTCCGATTTTGAAAAAGACATTCATTGAGCCAACTTCTTCAATGTACTTTCTTTCAACGCCGTCAAGCCATAACACCTGTACATAACCTTTGTCGTGAGCAACTTCCTGCGCTTTAAGACTCGCAGCATAGTTGGCCGGCGTTTTCGCAAAGCCTGTGCCGCCTCTTACAGCCCTGACATATTCATCTTCAATCAAAATCTTTACTGGATTGATGCCTGACGGGTAATATGCACCACTTGGTGATAGGATGATAATGAATTTGTAAGTATTTGAGGCGCGAACTCCAAGGTAGGGATCTGTTGCAATAATAAACGGACGTACATAGAGGGATGTGCCCGGTTCAGTTGGTATCCAGTCCCGGTCCAGACCGACAAGCGTTTTAACTGCTTCAACAGCAAAAGCTTCATCAATTTGGGGAATCGACATTCTCTGATTTGAATTGTTGATTCTCTTCATATTCATATCAGGCCTGAATAGATTAATTCCGCCATCCTTCGATTTATATGCTTTTAGTCCTTCAAATATTGCCTGTCCGTAATGGAAGACCATTGTAGAAGGATCCATCGGTAATGGACCGTAGGGAACTATACGTGCATCATGCCATCCTTTTTCCCGGTCGTAGTCTAGAATAAACATATGATCGGAGAAATACTGACCGAAGCCAAGGTTTTTCTGATCGGGTTTAGCTTTCGGATTTTGTGTTTTCTGTATACTGATATTTTGAATCAAACAGAACGACCTCCTAACTTTTTATAAGGGATTTTGTGCAATGCAATCACAAAAATACCCATCTATAAATACTTTTTTCTATTATGCAACTTTTTCTATAAAAAATCCAGCCTTTCTTGAAAATGCATAAAAAGAATGAATAAAAAGAATGCATAAAAAGTCTATATAAGTAATAATCGATTTTTGTCAATTTTTGTTTCCATTTTAATGCGACAAGTTTATAATTATGTTAAAAAGTTTATTCATAAAAAATCACCGGCGAAAGTGTGAAGTATCAGGTGCTTAAATTAATCGTTAGGGGGAGTAGTATATGGAAATCAACTCAGCGAATAGTAAAGTTAATGTATTTGTGCTGCTGACAAACGCAATTCTGGATTTTTTTCTGATCATAGGTTATTTGATCGAATATTTTAAAGGGACAAAGTCAATCGGATATATTTGTATTATGATGGCAATTGTTCTTATTCCGATGGTTAGTGCAACGATTTTCTACTTAAAGAATCACCAAAGCAGTATTATGAAATTCATTACATTATTCGGATATTTCCTGCTATACATATTTGTCATGTTTACAGCAAATGCCGATAGGCCTCTTGTCTTTGTATATATGTTTCCTATCATTTTAGGATATTTTCTATATTTTGATATGCGCATTATAGTAATAAGCAGCGTTGCATTTTTATTAATTAACATTGCAAAAATTATTTACTATATTGTTTTTCTCAGACTGACAGATTCTTTCAACACCACGAATTACCTGATACAATTTGCTGCAGTATTTATATTTTCATTTTCATTAGTATTTTCAACAAAACTATCTAACGAATTCAGTATAATAAAAATTGCCAGTATAGAGAATGAGCAGAAGAAACAGGACCTCATACTTGAAGATGTTTTACATACAGCCGCTATCCTGGACAAAAACTCAAAAGAGGTTTACAGGATCGTTGGTGAACTGAGCGAATTAACAGATGTTGCGGCAAATGCCGTACAAGAGATAGAGAAGGGAGCGTCAGATACGGCCGCGAACATACAAGTGCAGTCAGAACTGACTCACAATATACATAATCTGATTAAAAATGCATCCAGAGATTCTGAAAGTATGGAGCAGACCTCATTGAATACTTCCAAAGCTGTTGAAGAAGGAATGAGTATTATTGAAACGCTTAGTCTGAAGGCCGCCGGTGTTATTAAAAACAGCGACAGTGCATATAAAAGTATGCAGGAATTGAAAGAAAAAGCAGATGAGATTCGTTCTATAACAGAATTAATATCAAACATTTCGGAGCAGACAAATATGCTATCCCTGAATGCTGCAATTGAGAGCGCAAGAGCGGGAGAGGCCGGAAAAGGCTTTGCTGTTGTAGCGGAGGAAATAAGAGCACTTGCAGCTCAAAGCAAGGAATCGACCAATAAGATTGCCTGGATCGTGAATGCATTGAATGAACAGTCGGAAAAATCGGCAGTAGAAGTCCAGAAGCTAAAACAGTCCAATGAAGAGCAGGACAAGTTGGTGTCACGGACACGGGAAATATTCCTGGATATCAGCAACAAAACAAATGATGTCAGGGAAACTGTAAATAAAGTCAATGATCTGGTAAATAAAATTCTGCATGATAATGACAGGCTGGTCGAAAGTATAAATGACATATCCGCCGTAAGCGAAGAAGTGACAGCCAGTGCGCAGGAGGCCAGTGCTCTTACTGCACAGAATTTTGAAAAGGCAGACGAAGCAAAGGGGTATGTCAATGAACTTATCGATACATCAGTGAAGTTGGAAAAATATATGAGCTAAGGCGGTCAATATATTCGATAAGTTAAAACTGCCAGGCTGCAATGAACTGTGATGATAAAAGCTTAACTGAGATGTTATGTACGTTGCCATTAGAACTATTTTTTGCTATGATTACAAAAGCGGATTAAACCGTGGATACAAGTTTTTTCATAATTCAGGAGGTAGCGATGTCGCAGGTACTCTTCCCGGCAATTGCTGTTGATAGCATAAATGATATAACTATCGAGCTTTTAAAGAAAAATAGAATCAAAGGTCTGATTTTGGACATTGATAACACACTTGTGCCGAATCATGTGGCAGATGCAGATGAAAATGCAGTTCAATGGATTGAGAACATAAAAGCGGCAGGATATAAGATGTGTATAGTTTCAAACGCTTCACAAAAGCGTGTTATTAGATTTAACGAAAGATTGCAGCTATATGCAATCCACAGGGCTATGAAACCGACGACGGCGGCATTTAGGAAGGCATGTAGAATGATGGATCTGGAAAATAAGAATATTGCCGTCGTAGGTGATCAGATATTTACTGATGTATATGGCGGAAATCGTGCAGGCATGTTTACGATCCTTGTAAAACCAATAGACAAAAGAGAAGGCAGACTCGTCCAGTTCAAGCGGATATTTGAAAAACGTATCCTGAAACAATATTCGCAATGGTCCAAAGAGTATGGAATTAAATGATAAAGTCAGTTAAAAGGCAGGGTTAACAGTGAATTTGGATTTGAGGGTCAATGGTTCGACAAAATTAACAGGACTGATAGGAAATCCGGTTGAACATACTGTCTCACCGGTTCTTCAAAACAGCCTTTTTTCAGCGACAGGAACCAATGGGATATATCTTCCGCTGAGAGTACCTGAAGGATACCTTGGTGATGCAGTTAAAGGCTTGAAATCAGTCGGCTTTACAGGATTTAACGTTACAATACCCTACAAAGGGGCGATCATGGAATATCTGGATGAAGTCAGTGAAGAGGCTGAGCTGCTGGAGGCTGTCAACACAGTCAAATTAGAAGGCGACAGGCTCATCGGTTATAATACTGATGCAGATGGTTTTCTGCGTGCATTTAGCGAGCAGACCAATACCGGCTTTGCTCAAAAAAAGGTCTGCATACTTGGTGCAGGCGGTACCGCAAGAACGCTGGCAATTAAGATTGCTTTGGAAGGTGC
>JAEYRF010000036.1 GCA_023409615.1 Bacillota bacterium
GAAAAAAACCAACCCTGCCACTTCTCCGCCAAGCTTCTCCACCAGCTTGATATTGGACTCCATCGTGCCGCCTGTGGCAAGCAGATCATCCACAATAACAACCCTTTGTCCGGGTAGGATCGCATCCTCATGTATTTCAAGCACATCCGTGCCATATTCCAAATTATATTCGATACTTTTTGTCTTGTACGGGAGTTTGCCCCTCTTTCTTATCGGTACAAAGCCCTTGTCCAACGCATAGGCCAGCGGTGCTCCAAAAATGAAGCCTCGTGACTCAGGTCCGATTATGAGATCAAAATCACCCATCTTCTCTGTCAATATCTTCATTTCAGAAATGCTTTGCTGCAAAGCTTCGTGATCCTGCAGTACAGTGGTGATATCAATAAAATCAATGCCCTCTTTCGGAAAATTTGCTACATGTCTGAGTTTTGCTTTCAAATCCATTATGAAATACCCTCCTTCAGTTCCTGAAGCATCTGATAACACCTTGATGATTCCAGGTCAACCTTTTGCACGCAATCCAGCACCTTGATATTCGCCGTCTTCCAGTCAATAGACCTAATCTCCATTAATCCGATCTCATCAAATATCTCCAATGCTCTTTTAAGCTTCAAAAAATTAACCCTCACACCATATCTTTCAGAAATATTTGCACTCAGTCCAAACAAATCATTCGGCATAGGCTGCTCTTTCCATGTCCTGGCACTCATCCGCAGATATTTATACGCAGCTTCCAGTTCAGCCCTTCCAGGCACCAGCTCTGAAACGGTCATATGGCAGTCATCCAGTAAACGACAGAGATCTTGCGGGTTAATATAACTATTATAGTCATTTACATCATTAAAAACAATGTTTTTGTCGAACTCAGCATAGACGCACGGCCTGATATCGTTCAGGATCAACTGGATCCGTTCGTTGCCGTTCCATGTATTTATATCCGGTGCAAATGCCACATCGATCACATCACCCTTTTTGAGCTCCTGCGCAAATTCACCCATGCCAAAACCAACAGCCTCAACATTGAACCCGCCATCGGCCAGCTTGAGCTTCAGGTGCCTGCCTCCGCTCATGGTTTTAACATCAACAACACCAAGCGCCATATATGCAAACCTGGGGTTCGGATTGGCTTCTCCGAATGGCGCCATCCCCGCAAGCTCACGCACATTGTCCAATGAAATATCGTCCCGCTCCAAAATGGCATCCACTCTTACATGCGGCACTAGATCTTCCTCAGTTAAGACGCTGTCTGCGTAGTCGTTGATACGGGTACGGAGTTCGTCGACCTTATCAGCCTGCAGGGTCAGCCCCGCAGCCATCTCATGACCTCCAAACCTATCCAGCAAACCCTCGCAAATAGTAAGTGCATAAAATAGGTTAAAGCCTTTGACACTTCTCCCGGAACCCTTGCCGATCCCATCCTCTACAGAAATGACAATGCATGGTCTGTAATACCGTTCCAGTACCTTTGAGGCTACAATGCCGATCACGCCATGATGCCAGCCCTCACCCACAACCACAAGCACCTTCTGGCTTACCGGATCCAGATTCTTCTCCACATAGGCAAAGGCCTCCTCAAGGATTCCTGCCTCCGTCTCCTGCCTGTTGCGGTTCTCAGCGTCAAGTTCCTTTGCCATTGCTTCCGCCAGCACCTGATCCTGCGCCGTAAATAGCCTGACTCCCCTTCGTGAATCTCCGAGGCGACCTGCCGCATTAACTCTTGGCGCCAGTCCAAAAGCTGCACCATAGGAGTTGACAGGCTTTCCGGACATTCCGGCAATATTGATCAGTGCCCGCAGGCCGGCGTTCTGCGTAGTTTCAATCGCATTGAGGCCAAAGCTGGCAATTATCCTGTTCTCACCCTGTAACGGGACTATATCAGCTATGGTGGCAAGTGCAGCCAAATCCAGATATTTCAAAAATTCCTCACCACGCCCAATACGAATGCAAAGCGCCTGGATCAGCTTAAGCGCAACTGATGCACCGCACAGTTCCTTGAACGGATAACCACAGCCGGGCTTGTGGGGATTCAACACCGCATAAGCATCCGGCAGGATTTCCTTACATTCATGATGATCTGTCACGATTACCTGCAATCCAGCCTTCTGCAGCTGATCCACCTCTTCAACAGAGGTAATGCCGCAGTCGACCGTTACCATCAGAGACACATCATGAAGTTTCACCTTTTCAATGGCGGTCATCGTGAGACCATAACCATCCTCCATACGATCCGGCAAAAAGTATTGCACCTTGGCGCCGATAGAAGTAAGAAATAAAAATAAAATAGACGTACCACTTACACCGTCCACATCGTAATCTCCATAAACAAGAATCTCCTCACATTTTTCCAGTGCTTGAAGAATCCTGTCAACTGCTGTATCCATACCATCCATCAAAAAAGGATCATGCATCCCCGATAGTTCCGGCTTTAAAAACCTTTCAACCTCAGCAGGGTCATCGATCCCCCTGCTGACAAATACCTTTGCCAGCATCCCGGATATCCGCGCGTCCTCCGCAAGCTTTTGAGCTTTGAGCTCATCTGTATCCTTGTAGACCCAAACCTTCTTCTTCATTAAATAATAGACCCCCCAGAGAACCTATATGAATGGACATTTTGCGATGTATCATATTTTAAGCTCCGCAGCACAATATATTGTAAGAATATCTAAAAGTCCGTCAATATATATTGTGCAGCTAAATTATATTAAGGTAACATCGCAAAAAGCTGTATATGAAAAAAGCCCGATATTCATCGAGCTTTCTTCATAGAACATATTTATCCTAATACTTTTTTTGCGATCACATTGATCATCTTGCCGTCAGCTCTGCCCTTTACCTTCGGCATCACCGCCTGCATCACCTTGCCCATATCTTTAGGCGAAGAAGCACCTGTCTCTTCAATTGCTTGCTTCACAATATCTTCCAGTTCTTCTTCCGTCAATTGTTTGGGCAAATACTGCAATAAAATATCTGCTTCGGCGTTCAAACCGTCTATAAGATCCTGCCTGCCGCTCTTTTCGTACTCGGGCAGAACATCCCTGCGCTTTTTAAGTTCTTTTGCTATTATCTCCAATATTCCATCATCGTCTAGAGTGATTTTATTGTCCTTTTCTATCTGAAGAATTGCTGCTCTAACCATCTGGACTGTGTTTTTCTTCAAAACATCCTTATCCTTCATAGCATTTTTCAACTCTTCTAGCAATTGCTCCTTAAGGGACATCTGTCAGCCTCCATGTAACTAATTGCGCCTAAGCCGTTATCGCAGCGGTCTTATTTAAACTTTCTCTTTCTAGCCGCTTCAGATTTTTTCTTTCTTTTAACACTCGGCTTCTCATAATGTTCTCTTTTTCTAACTTCAGCCAAAACGCCTGCTTTGGCGCATGAACGTTTAAATCTCTTCAGCGCACTGTCGAGAGACTCATTTTCTTTTACCCGAACTTCAGACATGTATATCCCTCCCTCCGATGGTAGCAATTGTGCCGGGAATAAACCATGTACATTGCTTCATTTACCTGTGGGAATCAAGCTATGTGTAGCACACAGTATATTATATAGCATTCTTCAAAATAAAGTCAATAGCGACAAGCATATTTACCGGACAACGAGCTCTCATTATTTAGAATGATCAGTATCAGTATCCTGTATACTGCTGACAGTAAAACGATCTCAAATCCTACCTCCAATAATTGAACACAGGTGTGGCTCCCGATATATCCGGCGCCGCCGGTCACAAGTATAGCCATGTCTTACTCCCCTCACCACTGACTTTGTAATGTTATATAATTTTCGCTCCAAGCTTTAAACCGCCAACTAGATGGTAATGCAGATGAAATACTGTTTGCCCGGCATCTGCTCCGCAATTATTGATCATCCGGTAGCCCTTGTCTTCTATCCCCGCTTCCACTGCAATTTTCTTCGCCGCAAGATGGATATCTGCAAGCACAGAAGCATTTTCAGGCGTCAGTGCATTTACGTTCGCAATATGCTGTTTTGGTACAATGACTACATGAACCGGAGCAACGGGACTGATATCCTTGAACGCAAGCACCTTGTCGTCCTCATATACGATTGTGGACGGAATCTTCCTCTCAATAATCTTACAGAAAATACAATCCTCCATAACAAAACCTTCCTTCTGTGTTCTACTAAGTTAACTTCTGTTCTAATTGGTTAACTTTCGCTCTATTTGCTTAACTCTTGTTCACCTTAATTAACCAGCGTTCTGCCTATTTTACCTGTGTTTTGATCGCTTCCATCGCACACTTGAGCGCTTCGTCGATCTTTCCCACATCCTTGCCTCCGGCCTGTGCCATGTCAGGTCGTCCGCCGCCACCGCCGCCTGCAGCCTTTGCTGCCTCACGAATGATATTGCCGCAGTGGGCTCCGTGCTCAACCGCATCTTTAGTTGCCATTGCCACAAAACTGACCTTGCCGCCAAAAGCAGAGGCCAGAACCACAACACCCGAACCAAGCTTACTGCGAAGCGTTTCACAGGTGTTGCGCAGCGCATCCATATCAAGTTGATCAAACCTGGCCGCAACAGCCCTGATGCCATTGATGTCCGCTGCTTTGTCAAGCACATCGTCAAAAGAACCACTGACAAGCTTATCCTTCAACTGCTCTATCTCCTTCAATGCCGCCTTCAGATCTGCGCTAATGGCCTCCGCCTTTCTGAGAGTATCCTGCGGAGCAGCCTTCAGAGCACCTGCCACATCATTGAGTTGATTTTCCTTATCATTAAAATACGATATGGCGTTCTGACCAGTCAGCGCTTCGATCCTTCTAACCCCCGCAGCTACGCCGCTTTCGCTGAGTATCTTTATCAATCCCGCCTGTGCGGTATGTTTCAGGTGAGTCCCGCCGCAAAGCTCAGTACTGTACTCGCCAGTCTTAACAACACGTACAATGCTGCCGTACTTCTCTCCGAAAAGAGCCATTGCCCCTTCCTTCTTTGCCTCATCAACCGGCATTTCGCGTATATTGACAGTCAGATCCTCAAGAATCTTTTTGTTGACCTCCAACTCTGCCAGCTTTAGTTCTTCCTTAGTCATAGCTGAAAAATGATGGAAATCGAAACGAAGTCTCTCAGAATCCACATAGGAACCAGCCTGTGTGACATGATCCCCAAGTACATTTCTCAATGCCTTTTGCAGCAGATGGGTGGTGGTATGATTTCTGGCTGTTGCCATCCTTCTCTCAACATCAATAGAAGCGGTCGCCGCAGTTCCCTTCTCGATAATGCCCACATCAACTGTGCCAATATGCAGGTACAATCCTTCAGCAGTCTTACGGCAGTCATTTACCTTCACAGTTCCGGTCTTTGTGCTGATGACTCCGGTGTCTGCCACCTGTCCGCCGCTTTCCGCGTAGAAAGGCGTTTTATCCAAAATGACAGTGACTTCGTCACCCTGCTGGGCATTTTCTACCTGAGCTCCATCTGAAATTATATATAATATGTTTGTTTTATTCTCAAAGCACTCATATCCTGTAAACTCGGTCTTCAGGCTCTTGTCCAGCCCTGCTGTCATATCCTGTCCCCAGGCTGAGGAGACCTTGCTTTTCAACGCTTCACGGGCCTTCTTCTTCTGCTCGCCCATCTCTGCCCGGAAGCCATCCTCATCTATCTTCAGTCCTGCTTCCTCAGCTATCTCTCTCGTAAGATCCAGCGGGAATCCAAATGTATCATGCAGCTTGAACGCCATATTACCAGGCAGCACCTTGCCGCCTCCAGCCTTCACCTCTGCAATAAAGTCATTCAAAATTGTTAGTCCCTGATCGATCGTAATCGCAAAGCGCTCCTCCTCGATCTTTATCACCTTGCAGATGTAGTCGGCCTTTTCAGCCAACTCTGGATAGGCCTCTTTGGATTCGCGGATCACCACCTGCGCCACATCATATAAGAAAGATCCTTCAATGCCGATAAGCCTGCCGTGTCGTGCAGCTCTTCTGAGAAGTCTCCTGAGTACATAGCCCCTACCCTCATTAGAGGGAAGGATGCCGTCGGAAACCATCATTGTTGTACTTCTGATATGGTCAGTGATAACCCTGATTGAAACGTCGGTCGAACCGGAACTCGAGGAAGTCTCTTTTGCTCCGCTTTCATACTCCACTCCGGCCTTCCGGCAGACATATTCCAATATGTTCCGGATGGTGTCCACCTCAAAGAGGTTGTTGACACCCTGCATGACAGTCGCCAGGCGCTCAAGGCCCATGCCTGTATCAATATTTTTCTTCTTCAGCTTGGAATAGCTGCCATCCTCTTCCTTATTAAACTGAGTAAACACCAGATTCCAGATCTCGATATATCTGTCACAATCGCAGCCAACCTTGCAATCCGGCCTTCCACAACCCTTGTCGGCACCTCTGTCATAATAGATCTCAGAGCAGGGTCCGCACGGACCCGTGCCATGTTCCCAGAAGTTGTCTTCCTTTCCCATCCGAACGATCCTGTCGGGAGCCAATTCCATATCCTTATTCCATATATCATATGCCTCATCATCTTCTTCATAAACAGAGACATAAAGCCTGTCCGCCGGTATTTCCATAACCTCTGTAAAGAACTCCCATGCCCACGGAATAGCTTCTTTCTTAAAGTAATCGCCAAAAGAAAAATTTCCGAGCATTTCAAAGAAGGTGCCATGTCGTGCGGTCTTGCCTACATTCTCGATGTCCGGTGTCCTGATGCACTTCTGACAGGTCGTTACCCTATTGTGAGGCGGTACCTCAAGTCCCGTGAAGTAGGGCTTCAATGGCGTCATTCCCGCATTAATCAATAGAATGCTCGGGTCATTGTGCGGCACCAGCGAAAAACTGGGCAGTCTCAAATGTTCCTTACTTTCAAAGAATTTAAGGTAACGTTCTCTAATCTCATTCAAACCGAGTTTTTTCATCTTTTTATCCTCTAGAATCATTTTAGTATTTAATTAAATAATATATTATATAAGATGTCATTGTGTGTCAAGCAATGATTGCCATTCCAGGCTGTTACGGCTCCTTCAGTAACCTGCTCTCCAGTCTCGCTACTACTATCAATCTATTGGAAGCTACATAAATAGGCGTGCAGGTAATCAGCGTAATGATACTATCGTCCTTGTCGAATCTTAATAAAAAAGGACACCTGAACGTAGTCAGGAATCCTTTTCTTCTCTAGGTTTTGAGTTTATGTTACTTGGCAGTTGCTTTTTTTCTGGAAAGAATCAATGCCGTAACAATAAACAATGCACCAATCAAATAGAATATTTCTGCAGGTATTCCACCGGTCGCAGGCAATGCATCTGCCTTCGGAGGTTCCTCTTCCGCGATGTCAATGGTATCTCCTCCTGCAGCATCTTCATCGAATAAATCCGGATACATATCATCAGTTACATTTATTGTCGGTGCTCCCGGTACCTCGGTATCAGGAACATCTGTGCCGTCATTAGCTGCATATGTAATAGTCCCAAGCATGAAAACGAATATCAGTGTCAAAATCAAACTCATAAGTTTTTTCATAATAACCACCCCTTACAATACTTTTACCACTAGACATTTCATCTTAAACAAGCTTTTATATCTATTAACAATTATATATCAACTGTTAATTTTTTGCAATATATATATTCATATCAACTCATTTCACTAAGTAAATCCCTTGCCTTTTCCAAATATGCCGTCAATTCATCACTGTGCTCATACTGAGAAATGATCTCCTGGGAATCAATATCCAGCGGACTTAATATCCCCGATCGGCGCAAATAAGGATTATCATCGATTTTCAGGCATTCCTCAAGCAGTTCCTTTGCTTTTTCCATATCTCCATTTTCTTTGTAATGGAAAGCAGCCGCCAGATAGCTTTCTGCCAACAGTTCATAGCATTCGGGGTGATATTTCTGAGAATAAACAAGCTCATGTGAAAGTGCCAACGCTTTCAGTGGTTGATCCATTTCCAGATAAATTCGCGTCAGTGCTTTCATATGCGGCGGATAATATCTGTTCCCCGTTACACTTTTTTCACCTGCAGCTCGCGCCAATTCAAGCCATGTCGTCCTGTATTTCTCGTTATTTGTATTAACGGCGTAGTACCGATAGACCTTTGCAAGTTCATACGAATAGTTAGAATTCGCCGGATCCAGCCTCAAAGCTTCCTCATAATAGATCCTCGCATTTTTGTAATCCCTTTTCTCCGCATAGTTGAATGCGATCTGACTATTATAGGAGCCCGCGAAATACAGCGAATAGATGGAAAATAGGGCTGCACTTATAATAATCAACGCTATTTGCCCTGTGCTGCCTTTGATCTCTGCTTGCCATCTGGAAATGAAAGGCTGCTTCGCCTTCTCCGGCAGACCGGCCGTCGATGCGGTAAACATTACCCAGAACAGCACCAAAAGACAAAAATACAGCAGGTAGAAATCGATTGCCCAATGTACTGCCAATGACAGAAATCCGCAGAACAGTCCTGCAGCATAGGTCCTCGATTTACTACTGTCTGCACGGATGATGGAAAAAAAGGCCCCAACAGCTGAGAAGAGCACCAGCGATACAAAGGACAGAAATGCCAATATCCCGTTATCTACAAAGACCTGCAGATAGTGGTTGTGGACAGATATTGCCGAATAGAGATGATCCTGGACTGACTGGTATAGCGCCTTCCAACCGCCGCCTCCCAGGCCGAGCAACCAATGATCCCGGAGCAGCAGCAGTGCGTCTCTGTCAAATACCAAGCGGTACAGGACATTTTGCTCATTTAGACCATTTATCAAGAGTCTTTCTACCCTGCTGACGATTATATCCGGAAGAATCCCAACCAGGCGGTCCCGGAATGCGATCAGGAGTACACAGGCAACTGTCACAACTGCTGCAATCAAAAAACCTGAGCCCCTTGGCATCGTAACCTGATCACCCTTTACGATCAACCTTAACAGTAAATGAACCAGCAGCCAGGCTGCTACGGCAATCACGAAGGATATGACCAGCCATTTCGCTGTACTGAGATTGTCATGGGCTGCCGTGCGTTGACTGAATCCCTGCATCGCAGCAAAAACCGGTGCCATCATACAAATAAAGGTCACGCTCCCCCGGATTCTAAGCCCTTTCGGCTGAAGAACAAGAAGTAATAAAAACATGGGCAGGCCAACAAGAAAGCCTCCTCTGGATCCGGTCATAAAGAAGGCGAACAGGATTGTATTTCCCATTCCCACCATCAGTGCTCTAAATATCGTACTTTTAGAAGCATTGGCCATTGTAACAGCAAAGATGCAACATACAACAAAATAGATCGCTGCCGTATTGGTGTATTGGAAGGTAGAACCGACTCTATCAAGTATCGGATAAACTTCCCATATTTGAAATTTTTCTGTAAGCGACATCAATCCGACCACCGCAGCCAAAAAACCTGTCAAAACCACCGGCAGCATCATCCCCTGTATAAGCTGCTGCTTTTTGTCGTGAAAGTAATCATAAAGCACAATAACCAAAACCAGTAGTTCCGCATAGAGCAGTACATTGCCAAGGTTCTCCCTGGGATTCACTGCTGTAATAAAGCTGAGAGCCGCGGCAGCAACCAGAAGAAGACCCAACATTACATACAACCAATTAATTTTAAACGATTCGCGCTTATTAATTTTGCCAAAAACATACACGACCAAAAACAGGGCCAGACCTGCCAAAAAGCCATAAGCATCATAACTGAAATATAATCCTCTGAACAATACTGATATAGAAATCAAAATCACAATACCTATGACTGCAATTTTTTTCATATCGAGCCTCCTAGCTGTTCCCTTGTTGCCATCCGGCATTTCTCTATGCTCCAATTTCATGCAGATATGCTTTTACTGATCTACATACCCTGTTTATATCCTCATCACTCATGTATGGGTGCATCGGCAATGACAGGCATGTCTGAGAAACCATCGCTGTGTTAGGAAAAGCATCTGCAGCTATACGACTATTTTTTAATACCGTCTGTGCGTGCAATCCTTTTGGATAGTAAATCATCGATGGAATACCATTTTCCTTAAGATACTGCTGCAATCCGTCACGCTGCAGCTTGTTTTCCAGCAGAATCGTATACTGTGCCCAGCTTGACAGATAATTCCCGGGAACAAACGGCGTGATAACTATATCCTTAAGCTGATCAGTATACTTATCTGCTATGCAGTTCACAGCCTCAATTTCATATTCTTTGAAGGCCCTAAGCTTAACCAATAAAATCGCAGCCTGAAGTGTATCAAGCCGAGAATTCAATCCAACCGAGCGGTTATCATACTTATCTTCAGGTGAACTGCCCTGCACACGTAAAGAACGCAGTTCCACATCCAGTTCATCATCATCTGTGAATATAGCACCGCCATCACCAAAGCAGCCTAAAGGTTTTGCAGGGAAAAATGAGGTTGTTGCGGCATCTCCAAAGGAGCAAGCTCTCTGTCCGCCGATTGCTCCACCAAAGCCCTGAGCGCCATCCTCTAAAAGTCTTAAACTATATCTGTCAGCTAAAGCCTGTATGCGTGGGTAATCAGCTGGTTGTCCGAATAAATCAACTGATATTATGACAGAAGGCCTGAGTTTGCCTTCCTCAATGGTCTTCAGTATAGACCCCTCCAAAGCTTCAGGACTCATATTAAAGGTTTGGGGATCAATATCGACTGGAACAGGAGTGGCTCCACGGATCATTGCGCAGCTTGCCGATGCAATAAACGTGAAATCCGGCACAAATACAGCGTCGCCTTCTCCTATACCCCATGCCATAAGAGTGAGTATTAGTGCGTCTGTACCATTTGCACAAGAAATACAATGCCTGATGCCTACATATTCAGCCAGCTCTTTTTCAAGCTCCGCCACCTGTGGTCCCAATATGAACTTACTGCTTTCAACAACCTTAGCTATACCTTCATCTATTTGAGTTTTCAATGCATTATACTGCATCAGGTACATCGGGCGCGACAACCGAACCTGCGGCAATAAGTGCATGCCGTCCGATAGTATGGCCGCATACAATTGTTGCATTAGCCCCGATGCTTACTCCCTCTTTGACAAGAGTTTTCAGGTAGTATTCCGAACCTCTTTGAGGGTACTTACATCTTGGGATTTTAATATTTGTAAAAACCATAGACGGTCCACAAAAGACATACCACCTATCAAAAAACTATTATGTTATTTTCCATATTATTACAAATTAGGTTTAAAGTCAATAGTCATCGACATATATGTTTTGTTCATGTCATAATTATTGAGCGCCTGTCTTTGCTTAGCTCATCCGGACCCTCATCCGGATTCATTTTAGCTAATTACAATTATTCTTGACAATTTAGCTATTATAAACTATAATGTTAGCATAATAGCTAAATTGGAGTGATAATATGAGAGTTCCGTCAACCAAGGTTCAGAACAATTTTGGAAAATATCTGAAATATGTTGAAGCCAATGAGGAAATCATCGTTACGAAAAAAGGCAGGGATGCTGCTCGTATCGTGCCCTGTGAAAACCCCGGAGGCGGCGTTATGGAGGAGACCGCCGAATACAAATCTACCGGATGGGTGACCTATGAAGAATTCCTTGAGCTGACAGAGGCATCGGAGCAGCGGTTTGAGCTGATTGACGGAGTTATATATTATATGGCTTCACCCTCATACAGTCATCAGCATATTATTCATGAGGTTCATGGCACTTTTTATAATTGGTTTAAAGGGAAAAAGTGCATTCCCCTGACATCGCCGTTTGATGTCACTTTAATTAAATCAGAAGACAATATTTGCGTCGTGCAGCCGGATATTATTGTGATATGCGATAAGGAAAACATGGATAAGAAGGATAGATACAAGGGCGTGCCGACGCTGGCTATAGAAGTGCTTTCCCCGTCAACCAGAGGTAAGGATATGATAAAAAAACTGGATTTGTACATGCAATGCGGCGTGAAGGAGTATTGGATCATTGATCCTAAAAATGAGCATGTACTTGTATATTCACTTGAGAGTAATGATATCGCCGACAGCAGGACCTATCGCAAAGGCGCCGATTTACATGTTCAATCCGCTTATTTCAGCGGCCTTCAGGTTTCGCTGGAGGATATGTTTGCAGGCTGACCCTATAAGATAGAGGCAAACTGACCTATACAATGGATGGGCTGACCCTATACAATAGCCTCGATGGCCTTGTTCAGCAGAACTCGCAGGATCGCCATGGCAGGCACGGCAAGAAGCATGCCCAGGATGCCAAAGAACTCGCCTCCCACCAGCACGGCAAAGATAGTGGCGACAGGGTGCAGTCCCAACTTGCCTTCAATCATTTTAGGAGTAATATAATTATTGTCTATTTGCTGTACGACCAGAAATACTGCCAGGACCCAGACGGCCTTGAGTGGTGATATGGTTAGCGCGATTGCCGCAGCAGGGATCACACCTATATATGGTCCGAAATACGGAATAATATTAGCCAGACCGCCAATCATTCCAAGTACAAGCGGGTATTTCATTTTTACCAGCATGAGTCCCATGGTTTCAAGCGCACCGACAATCAACGCTGTCATGAGCTGTCCCTGAATGAAGCCGGCTAGTATCCGGCTGATTTCCTTCCCCATTCCAATCATTCCGTTTCGCAGGCGGCGTGGCATGAGAAGCAGTGTGAAGTCTCTGAACTTTTCACCATCCTTAATGACATAGTAACTGATAACCATTGCCACTGTTAGGTCAACAAGAATCCTTGCCATATCAACAATAATATTCATTCCGTTTTCCAAAGTACGGACCAGGAGCTTACGAATCATCTCCGTGCCACTTTCAATTTCCTTGAAGATAGCCCCCTTCACCTGTTCTGACCAGTTACTGGTTTTAATGTTTTTAAGAAGGTTGTTAAGGATCTCTTCATACCTTTCCATGAGTTCCGGAAGAGTCTCCATTAGATCGCGCATATTCGTTGCAAGCTGCGGAACAAAAAAAATCGCCGCTGCGGCCACTGCTGCAATGAAAAGGAAATAAATCAGCAGGATGGCAAGGCTTACGGGAATTTTCTTTACAACTAGCTTATCGGATATCGGCTTTACAATGTAGACAAGTGGAGCCGTCATCAGGAACGGAGACATTATCCTGAATATTTTCACTTTGAACCTAATGGAAAATACGACTGCACAGATGAGAACCAGCACGACCGCTATATAAAACAGCATTTTTTTGTAGGGGACGTTTCTTTCCATCAATACATTCCTTTCATTCTGCAGTTCAATTGGGGACGTTTCTCAATTATGCAGAAAACCGGGTATGTGCTTCTACCCGGTCTTCACGAGGATTTGAGAGATTGTGTGTATGTCCCGTTCAAAAAACCTGCCTGTGCAGGCATTTGGGATAGGAAAGCCTTCCGGCCGGTAATTATCATTCATCTGAAAAGATCTGCCACATCACCTATGATATTGCTTGACTTTCTTAGCAGCGATTTACCTCTACGCATTATTTTCTTACCTGATCTTGAGTTCATCATGTCAGAATTCATCATCATACTGACCGATGCACCAACCATCCCGCCTATTACCATTCCTTTTATAAAGCCTTTATGCATTATATGTTCATCTCCTTTCGGCTGAATCCAGCCATCAACGCAGCTTATTTCTGATGCCGCCGCCTGTTTCCTCCATCTCATCTACTGCTTCACCTTCAACTATTGCAAATTCTTCTCCCAGTTCCACCTTACCGAATAGCGGCAGAAGCCTTCGCCCTTGAATGATATCCTGCAAAACGCCGTCCGATATTTCAAAAGCCTCTATTTTGCCTGACTGGATATCAAATATCACATCCTTTACAATCCCAAGCTCCATTCCGGCCTTTGAATATACCCTGCGTCCAAGCAGACTGCCCTTATCGCCTCCAAACAAGGTTCCCCTGTCACCGAAGGCAGCTTTAAAAGCCTTCCGGTTCATATTTGACACAAAGCATGCACTATCAACTATTGCGGCATCACTGCCCAGGCTCAGCAATTCATTCAGGAATATCACCCTTTTACCCGGCGCCAAACCTGTATGCTCCAGCAGGAGTGCTTTCACCTCTCTGCTTTCCAGATCGAACAGGATGTCCTTCACGGTTCCGGCCTTTTTGCCGCTGTCGGCACAGATCACCGGGAGGTTTAGCACCTCGCTGTACCTATTGAGCATAAGCCTGCCTCCGTATCATCAAATATAACTGCATGTCTTTCAAAAACTGCATGTCTTTCGTTCATATTATTTCAATCTTTCTCATAAAAAATGCATACGCAAAAAAAGGCAAATTTACATTATGCCACCGGAGGCTCCAAAATTCTTGTTTAGTTATGTATAAATACGTGGTAATGATAGTAAGGGATAAATGTTATAAAAATTACATCATTGGAGGAACTAGCACATGCTGAATATCCTTAAAAGAAAACCTTGTAACGAGGCAGTCTGCATATTGAATTATGCGAAGGAAAAATTAAATGGGAAGGATATTCCGGAGCCAAAGGTAGAATATCCAATTCACACTTCAGTTCTGGAGTATTTTAAGAAACTATTCACAAATGAAAAGCAGATGGCTAACTCGACAAAAAAGCTGTTAGGTATCACCGCATCACTTAGCGACTTCGATGTGAAGATGGCTGACATGTCTTACAAACTAATTGAATTTGCTGAAGAAATGGCTGTTCTGAGCGAGTCAAACCTGTCAGTGGTGCAGCAAACAACGGCCAGCATGAGTGAAGTAAATAGTGCGGTTATTAATACTTCAACCACATTAGCCCAGTTGTCAGAAACCTCGGCTCAGCTTATGGAGAAGAATCAGGAAAGCTTAGTTCAGCTTCAGGAAATCGGTGATTTAAAAGAAAATGTTTTGTCTGATGCAGATATTATGAACCAGCAGATTGGCAAGCTGGTTGAAATGGCAATAAAAGTTAATGATATTGTAAGTGGGGTAGCAGCTATTGCAGATCAAACAAATCTTCTAGCATTGAATGCTTCTATTGAAGCGGCCAGAGCCGGTGAAAACGGGAGAGGCTTTGCTGTAGTCGCAGAAGAAATCCGAAAACTTGCGGACGGTACCAAAAATAATCTTGAGGGAATGAAGGTTTTTGTCAGCAGCATCCAGGATGCCGCAAAAGATGGTCAACAAAGTATGCTCAGTACAATTGCGTCCACACAGAAAATGGGCAAAAAAATTGATAACGTCAGTAATACGATGGAAAATAATGTAGACATGCTTAAAAATACAATTGAAGGCGTACAACATATCAATATTTCTGCAGAAGGAATTAAAAATGCCACCGACGAGATCAATCAGGCCATGGATGCGTCAAGTCTGGACGCCGAGAAGCTCAGTGGTTTAACCAGACTTATCCATGACGACGCTATAAAAAGTGCTGAACAGGCAAAGCAAATAGGCGTTGTGGATGATATGCTCTCTGATATTGTGAAGGAAATGATGCATGCGCTCAATGGAAGCACTAATGCAATCAGCAACAAGGAATTTTTAGAAACCTTAACTAAAGCAAAAGAAGCTCATGAAAAGTGGATGGAGATTCTGAAGAAAATTGTTGATGAAATGAAGATTTATCCGTTGCAGATCAATGGGACGAAATGTGCATTCGGGCACTTTTATCATGCTATATCTGTATTACATCCTGAAATAAAAAATGATTGGGAAGCTTTGGGTAAAGCCCATCTCGAGTTCCATGGCATAGGCGCTGAAGTGCTTGATGCAGTAAGAAACAAAGACACGGAAAAAGCTAAAGAAAAGTACTTATTATCAAAAAAGTTATCTGAAAGTATATTTGCATATCTGGATGAAATTACGGATAAAGTTAGTATTCAGTCAAATAATGGAATCAATATTTTTCAATAAAGTCATAGTTAGGAAATGAAAACATAGGGGACGGAGGTTTGTGACTGGCAGCCCCGTACCCTATTTTTCCCTACGGTATCTATGGACAACTTGAAATATTATATGTAGAACACTCTTTTACATACAAATGCGGAGGCTCTGCGGCACGTATTAAAAACAGATGCCGATATACTTGGATAGGCCAATTTCATCTTCAATCATATACTTACCAGTTTGCCTACTGCCACGGATGAGCTGCATAATCAAAGCTCGCGTCAAACGGGTCACCGGTCCATATCCAGTTTGTATGTACTACATAATTGCCCTCGTATACACTATCGGCAACATACCTGCCGGAGTTCATTACCTTACTGCCGCCGGTCGCCGGATTATACTGGTAGGTTTCAAACCTATGTGGCCTTCCTCCATAAATTGCAGACGGGCCACCCGTAAAGCTATACGAATACAATCCTTCAGTAGTAATAAACTCCGTATACCTGACAGATCTTCCGTTGTTGTATTCATGCAGCCTCCAGATAATATTTGTTCTGCCTTGGATTTCCGCGCCCCTGGTATCCATTATATATACCCTGCCGTGGTATTGGCCTTCCTGATCAAAACGATAGGCACCTGATATTCTGAAATCATTCGGAATCAGCTGATCAACCGGCGTACCAGCTGGGGGTTCGTATTCCTCCTTATAGTCATAATAGATACAGCAGACCGGAATTTCATTGCCATTCTCACCGCGTCTGTAGAATTGAACCATAAGATGCCCGTACATGCCATTAAAATGCGAATATGCCGGATAAGCGGCTTTCACAAAAAGGTTCTGATAATTGAGCGGTTCAAAATCATGACCGAAATCAAACATTGCAATATCATTTTTCGCTTTTGTGATCAATTCACTTTCCTCTACGCTAACCTTAACCGTTTCAATATGATCAGTCCGGGTATCCTTTACCTGTACATCATACACTCCTGACTGCGCCGGTACGTAAAGCTGGTGAGAGCTGTAGTGTCTGTAATGCGTAAGAACGGGATTGGCAGATACTACTTCCGCATAGGGGTATGCTTCTCCGTTTTTACTGACACTGATATCAAGCATTTCTCCGACCTTTACCGAAGCGGGCGCTGAAACCTCAATGAACTGTTCCTCACCGAAAACAATGTTTGTCATATTGAGGTTAAAGTCCATGGTCTGCAAATTGCCAAAG
>JAEYRF010000120.1 GCA_023409615.1 Bacillota bacterium
ACTATAGATCCTATTATTCTGCCTTTTTCGTCTCTTCCCTGTTGCTTAAAAATAAAAATGTCCTGCATCGTGATGACATCACCTTCCATACCTGTAATTTCAGTAATATGGGTGATCCTCCTACTGCCGTCTTTCAATCTGGACTGCTGAACGATAATATCAACTGCCGATGAGATCTGTTCCCGGATCGCCTTTATAGGTAAATCCATTCCAGCCATTAAAACCATGGTCTCCAGTCTCGAAAGCATATCTCTAGGAGAATTAGCATGGCCTGTAGTCAGCGAACCATCATGGCCGGTATTCATCGCTTGCAGCATATCCAAGGCCTCTCCGCTTCGTACCTCACCGACAACAATCCTGTCGGGCCTCATTCTTAGGGAGTTTCTCACCAGATCGCGTATTGTGATGGCGCCTTTCCCCTCTATATTCGGCGGTCTGGTTTCAAGCCGTATCACATGCTCCTGTGCCATCTGGAGTTCTGCCGCATCCTCTATTGTAACGATTCTCTCATCCTCCGGAATAAAAGATGAGATGACATTTAAGGTTGTTGTTTTACCGCTGCCTGTTCCGCCTGAAACCACGATATTCAGCCTTGCTTCAACGCAGGCCTTCAACAGCATAGCCACCTCGGGTGACATCGAACCGAAATTGATCAGATCTCTTACAGAATAGGGTTTTTCTGAAAACTTTCGTATGGTAATGGTCGGACCATCAAGTGCAAGGGGTGGAATGATGACATTCACACGGGAGCCGTTTGGCAGTCTGGCATCGACCATGGGAGAGCTCTCATCTATACGTCTGCCAAGGGGTGCGACAATTTTTTCTATAACCTGCATCACATGCTGCTCATCCTTGAAGGCCACATCGCTCAGCAGCAATTTTCCCTTCTTCTCGATATAAACCTTATCAGGTCCATTAACCATGATCTCTGAAACAGATGAATCCCGTATGAGCTGATTTATCGGCCCGAATCCGATTGTTTCATCGATGATTTCTGAAATCAGCTTCTGCTTGTCCAGTTTTGTAATAAAGGTGCCCTCATCCTCAAGAAACCGTTCAACGATTACAGATATCTCCTTCTGCAGATTTTCATCATTCTCTTCACCGTCGGTTTCCTTAAATGTGCTGGTGTTGACTTCTTCTATTATCTTCTCATGGATCTTTTCTTTTAATCTTTCGAAAGGGTCTATTTTAGGTGCGGCAGGCTTGCGCACCTTCTGCTGGCCGCTTATATCAATCGTCTCAATATTTTTTTCTTTTTGGATTCTCTCCAGCAGTGACATTCACATTCACCTCATAATAGCAATAATTCGTCTGACATCAGTATTAAGAAATTAATATTCTCGCGTTCCTCAACCGAATAACTTTTTCAACGACAGCTTCTCCTTTGAGGATCCATCCATTTCATTTATGAGCGTTTTCCCTATCTCCATCACTGCTTTGGCAACTTTTGTCTCCGATCTGGTCATTACAAAGGGGAATCCTTTGTTTGCCGAGGTAACTACCGTCTGGTTATCCTCCGGGACATAGGACCAGATCGCCTTATGAAGTGTGCTTTCAAAATCCTTGTATTTAATGCCATACTGCTCCGATGCCTTATTTAATACAATGTGAATTTTTTCTACCGGATAATGTAATGTATCCATGACATCAAGTCCAGCCTTTATATTTTTGATGGTCGGTAGATCAAGAGTCGAAACAAGCAGTATCCGATCTGACATATCAAGAGCCGCAAGAACAGATTCATGGAAGCTTGCCGAAGTATCTACGATAATATAATTGAAGGATTCCCTCAGTGTGTTGATAATTCTCTCAACATGGTTCCCTGTGATGTACTCCGCATACTCCGGCTTAACAGGAGCGGGAAGAACCTTAACTCCTGAGAAATGAGTGACCATGTATTCCTCAAGCAGGTTTTTATCAAGCTGGCCAAACTCCTTCACCAGATCACTTATGGTATTTTTCGCTGACACATTCAACATAATAGCTATATCACCAAATTGAAGGTCCAAATCGACCAGAGCAACCTTCTTTTTAGTAGAACGTGCTAATGAAACAGCAAGGTTAGAGGCGATTGTAGTTTTCCCTACCCCGCCTTTTGTACTGAATACTGTGAATACGTTCGATTTTATATCCTCTTGAGCCCGGGGAGCTGCGACTCTTTCCCTTCGTTTAGATTCCAGATTATATGTCTTGACAATGGTATCTGAAAGCTCATCTACATTAAAAGGCTTGCAGAGATAGTCCCTGGCACCAGCTGTCATAGCCTTTCTCACATATTCCGTCTCTCCCTGCACAGACATAATGATGACAGTAGTTTCAGGCACATTCAGTGTAATTTCTTCTGTTGCCCTTATTCCATCAATAACAGGCATGTTTAAATCCATCAGAACAATGTCAGGCTTTGATTCTTTTACAATATAGATTGCTTCTTCGCCATTTTCTGCTTCTCCTATGACTTCAAACCGTTTATCAAAGGAAAGAAGCTGTCTCAAGTTATTTCTTGTTTCATAAGAATCATCCACAATGACCAGTTTTATTTTTTCCATCGCTTTTCTCCTATTAACATTTTTCGTCTTTTATCGGTTTATTGACTCTGCACTTCTTGATTGGCAGCCTTTGTAAAAACGCCTTTTGACCCCGTAATATCCGACCTGATGATCCCGTTTGTTTCACCCTTTGATTGATCCTCAACAGACCTTAGTGCTAGTTTTAAGGCTGCAAATTCAGAGGCATATACGAATTTCTCCATGTCATCCTTACTAATGGCCAGCGTCACAGTAGATGGTGCTTCAGTAAGCTTATCTGCCGTAAGCATCATATCTTGTCCAAGAGCAAGTACTTGCACATTCTGCAGTATAACCTTTGATATATTCGGATACGTTTTAGTCAGTTCGCCCATTTCCTCATTCTCTTTTGTAAAGCTTGCTATAACATCCACATGATCACCGGGTCTTAAAAGATATGAGATACTGGCCTGTTCACTGATATTCATGCTGATAGCCCTCATACCATCAGGAATATTGTATGAAAGCGTCATGTTATCTTCATCCGCCAGCCTCTGCGGTATAAATTGTTCTCCTTCAATAATACTTACCATTGTACGTTTTCCAACAATATCCTTCGGATCCGATAACGCGTTTATATTTAAAAGCTCTTCAGCGATTTTTACCTGTTTAACATGCTTCGAAGTGATCTCTGTACGTGCAGGTATATCTCCTGCCGCCACCCAAACCGTTATATATTTAATTTCAGGTACGGCATCGGTTTTATCAGCTGTGATAAAAAAGTAGATGAGCGCTGCGGTGATGAGAGATAATACCAGCGCTATAATAATGATTTTAGTATTTGCCTTCTCCATAGGTTCCTCCTCACTCACAACGCATTGTCGTACCGGTCTCAAGGTCAAACGGGCCTGGGATAACTGCCGCAATGATTGGTGTAATCATACTGTACTGATATTTTACATTGACGGTTACTTCACTCCCTGCCCTCCTGTCTGCTGATCCATATGGCGTTATGGTAATACTCAGCTTTGTTTCATCAAGTGATGAGGTGACATTCTTTACTGCGTTTATAATCTGTAAATTCGTTTTTCCCACCGAAGCACCTCTGGCTCCCTCACGGGATGCGTTACTGACGATTAGGTAATGATTGAATAATAGCCCGAAATCAATGATAGCAGTTAAAATAAGTAGAATCACCGGAAGCACAAGTGCTGTCTCCACTAATGACTGTCCTTTTCTTTTCTTTAGCAGCATCTGCTTCATTACAATTACCTCCTGCCTCAGGAACTTTTCTAAAAAATTGCCCTACCTGTAACCAGATAGGGCAATCAGTTGTCTTTTGTCTTATGATAGTAATCAAACTTATGGTGTAGTTGATGCATCTGGATTAGCCAATAATGCACTAACATCATTGAATATATTCTGCAGTGGCTCTCTGAGTATCGTAAATGCTGCAACCACAATAACTGCAATTATACCAATGATCAGTCCGTACTCAACCAATCCCTGTCCTTTCCTGCTTGCAAGCTTGACTCTCAAATAATTCAATACTGCCATCATGTTTATGTACCACCTTTCAAAATTTTATATGGTTTTCAATTTCGCTCGTTTCTCATTGCTTGATTTAATTATAGATTGCTCAGCCTTTCATTACCATCCTACACAAGCCCCCATTTATATAAACAATTAGGCCTAAAAAAGCCCCCGGAGGATTCCCTCCGAAGGGCTCAGTATGTGTGGGACTATATGACTAAGGGTAATCAGGACGGTGAAGAATCAGGTTTTGATGTTGTGCTTGAAGGCGTAGATGGCAGCCTGGGTCCTATCTGAAACATTGAGCTTTTTAAATATGTTAGAAACATGATTTTTTACTGTCTTCTCACTGATGTAAAGCTGCCTTGCAATTTCCTTATTAATCATCCCTTCAGCGATAAGTCCTAAAACCTCAATCTCTCTTGCTGTCAAGTTATTATCCAAATGCTTTTCCTTATCGTGCAGCGTGACCCTATTGAATTCCTTAACCAGCTCCATTGTCATATTCGGCTGTATATAAGACTTTCCGGAATTTACATTCCGTATTGCCTCGATCAGCACTGAAGGCTCCGCATCTTTGAGTACATAACCCTCAGCGCCCATCTGTAATGTCTTGAACAGATATTCGCGATCCTCGTGTATGGTCAGTACAATGATTCTGGATGAAAGCATTTTCTTTTTGATTTCAGCAATTGCCTGTAATCCATTTAGTCCCGGCATATTTATGTCCATTAGAATCACATCCGGCTTGAAATCCTCTGCATACTGTACAGCTTCGTTCCCATTAGATGCCTGTGCAACAACAGCAATGTCTTTTTCCAGTTCAAGAATTTGTTTAAGTCCCTGCCTAAGCATTGAATGATCGTCAGCGATCAGAACATTAATTCTGGTTTCCATCTGCAACCCCCTCTTCTTCAGTAAAAGGTATCATTATATTCAGCCGGGTGCCCTTGCCCGGTTCCGAGCTGATATACATCTCACCACTTAACAGTTCTATTCTTTCTCTCATACTGACCAGACCAAATCCGCCGGTGATGTCATCACTTCTGACCTTAAGCTTTTCAGTATCAAAACCCAATCCATCATCTATAACAAAAAGCTTTAGCTCCTTATCTATAAAGTCCAGATGAATAGAGACGTTTGATGCCTTAGCATGCTTAACCACATTGTTCATCGCTTCCTGTACAATCCTGAACACAGTGAGGGATATAACTGATTTATGTTCAGGCTGAATTCCTGAGGTTCTAAAGGAAACTGCAATGCCGGACTCCTCCTGGAAAGTCAGTACATATCTCTGTAAAGTTGGGATAAGGCCCAAATCATCGAGTGACATCGGCCGCAGATTATAGATAATCTTTCTTACATCCTGCAGGCTGTCCCTTACGATCCTTTTCAGGTTTCTGAGTTCCTCCCGTGCCTTATCCAGATCAACATCGATCATTCTTTCACATATCTCAGCCTTTAAAACCACATTTGACATCAACTGTGCAGGTCCATCATGTATATCTCTTGCCACACGCTGTCGCTCTTCTTCCTGGGCTTTTATAATCTTCAACCCAAGTAGTTGCTTATACTGTAATCCTTCAAGCTGGCAGCTTATTTCCTGCAGGTCACCTGACAGATACCCCATCGCGGCACCTACCTGTGTTATCAGGTTATCTGCCTTTTGAACGGTCTTAATTGCTTCCTTGATTCGGATCTCCAGCTCGTTTCTGCGTCTAATCAGATATTTCTCTGATTCTCTCTTTACCGCTAGCTCTACACGAAGATTATCGGCTTTCTCATAAGCATCCTTAAGTTCCTGTTGTGAATAATTTCCGAAGTTTTTATTAATCAACATTAATTTACGCTTGCTGTCTTTGAGTGCAACCTCCAGAACCTCGACTTCGGCCATAAGCTCAAAAACCTGACGCTTGAGCAGTTCAAGTTCCTCATCAAGCTTTTTGCACTCTCTGCGCGAGCTTTCAGCGATTTCATAGATCTCAGTTTTACTGTTATTAATCGCTTCGATTGCCTTTTTAATTATCTTATCAAGCTGTCCTATATTTATCTTGTTTCCCAGCACTGTATTCACCTATGTAATTAAGCTATTTACATTCTTATGCATAATATAATATAATTCTACATACATTTGGTTAAATCCTTTGTGTTTCATTTCACTTAGAAATTATTTATACTAAAAAATAGAACTTTTTCGTAAAGTCATAATTTACGGAGCTTATTAGTAACTAAATATGGGGTAAATTGGTAATGTGTGATATGAGGTAACACGGTGAAATCATGAACCCATAAATTAACATAAGAGAAAATATGTAAACAACATAAAGTGACCTGAAACCATTGCAAAATATGCGTTTTGGGTCATTTTTTATTGCAATATGAAGGAAAATATTA
>JAEYRF010000250.1 GCA_023409615.1 Bacillota bacterium
GTTATAAGTGTCACTGCTGATAAATTGGATGAAGCACTCAGGGCAATGGCATTACCTCCTAATGTTATTATCACGGACTCACAGATATTTAAAACTGTTTATGAAAAAAAACCAAAGCAAAGCAAGCTAACATCATTTTCTGTGTTGTTTGCCGGATATAAGGGTGATCTGAATTTTTTTACAAGAAGTGCAGCTACCATTGACATGTTAACAGAAAATTCAACAGTTCTTATCGCTGAGGCATGTACGCATGCGCCGCTTTCAGAGGATATTGGCAGGGAGAAGATCCCTGCGCTTCTTCGTAAAAGGATAGGACAAAACCTGAGGATTGACATCGTCAGCGGAACAGACTTTCCGGAAGATTTAACTCAGTATGATCTGATCATCCACTGTGGAGGATGCATGTTCAACCGCAAGTATGTACTGTCACGCATAAGACGTGCAGAAATCCAGAATGTCCCTATGACGAATTACGGTGTTACAATTGCTTATTTGTCAGGCATATTAGACAAAATCAACTTAGAATAAGCAAGGTTATTATTCATTTTTCGCTATTGTGCGACATGAAAAAAAATGGTATGCTAAAAACGTTTCAAAGTGGACATCAGTAAATAAGTGATTGCAGAACAATATTAGACAGAAAGTTGATGAATAATGACTGTTTCGTTTGTGGAATTTATAGAACAATTGGTTTCAAACCCGACATTGCTGATAACTGTTTTATTAACCCTTGGCGTTGTAATGGTCAATGGTTGGACGGATGCGCCCAATGCTATTGCGACCTGCGTATCTACGCGTTCCATGAGCCCCCGCGCTGCAATAATTATGGCTGCTGTATTCGATTTTCTGGGCATCTTTGTTATGTCATCAGTAAACACACTGGTTGCTGAGACCATTTTTAAAATGGTAGATTTCGGGGGTGACAGTGGTGACGCACTTGTTGCTTTGTGTGCGGCGTTATTTGCAATCGTATTATGGGCTACTGCCGCATGGTGGTTTGGTATACCCACGAGTGAAAGCCATGCATTGATTGCCGGGGTTTCAGGTGCAGCCATAGCTTTACAGGGAGGGATAGGAGGAATCAACCCGGCTGAATGGGTAAAGGTCATTTATGGGTTATTATTATCACTAGTACTTGGAGCTTTTTCCGGATGGATAATTGCAAAAATAATCGAAATTATATTTAAAAAAGTTGATAGAAGAAAGACACATGCTCCATTTAAATATGCACAAATAAGTGCTGCCGCGGGTATGGCTTTTATGCATGGAGCTCAGGATGGTCAAAAATTCATAGGCGTGTTTATTCTAGGCGTTTTTCTTTCAAAGGGGCAATCCGCTGTTCCAGATTTTACACTTCCTATTTGGTTGATTCTCCTATGCTCTATAGTTATGGCGATGGGAACATCCATCGGAGGCACAAGAATAATTAAATCTGTAGGTATGGATATGGTTAAGTTTGAGACGTATCAAGGGTTTTCTGCTGATCTTGCTGGTGTCATATGCCTGTTTCTGGCTTCCACGCTGGGACTGCCGGTCAGCACTACCCATACAAAAACTACGGCGATAATGGGCGTTGGGGCAGCAAAGCGTATTACATCGGTAAACTGGGGTGTCGTGAAGGAAATGCTGACAGCATGGATTCTTACATTTCCCGGATGTGGACTTATCGGATTTTTAATGGCATTATTATTTATGAGAATATTTTAAAGTAATAGAAATATAATGGATGAGAAAGGATCAGACATGGCACGAAAAAAAGATGTAAGCTATTTTGATACGTTTGTTGAACTGGTTGGGTATTCCTGTAAAGCTGCAGATTTGCTAAATGACATTATGAATAATTTCGATGCTGAGACATTGCAGCAGAAAATGAATGAAATGCATGCGATAGAGCACAGCGGGGATGAAGCAAGGCATAAGATGATCAAGAGGCTTGTCCATGAATTTATTACTCCGATCGAGCGTGAGGATATCATGGAAATGGCAAATTCCATTGATACTGTGACCGATACAATAGAAGATGTGCTTATGCGTATTTATATGTATAATATAAAATCAGTTTCAGAACATGCACTTAAGATGACAGATGTTATCATGAAATGCTGTAATTCATTGAAATTGGCACTGGATGAATTTTATAATTTCCGGAAATCACATAAACTGCATGAACTGGTAGTTGAGATTAACAGGCTGGAAGAAGTGGCTGATGTACTTTTTACAGAGGCTACAAGAAGTCTTTATGTTGAGTGTACAGACTATAAGGAACTGGCTGCATGGGATACTACTTATCATTATCTTGAGAAATGCTGCGATTCCTGTGAGGATGTTGCAAATGCCATTGAGAACGTCATCATGAAGAATTCATAACTGGTGACAGGATTAAGATGGAGTGAGCGAAACATGAGAACTATTGTATTAACAGGAGGAGGGTCTTCGGGACATGTAACTCCTAATATAGCTTTACTTCCTGCTTTGAAACAGGCCGGATACATAATCCATTACATTGGTTCACATGATGGTATCGAGAAGCAGTTGATTGAGAGGGAGGGGATCCCTTATCATTCTATCAGCACCGGAAAACTTCGCAGATATTTTGACTTGAAAAATTTCACAGATGCTTTCAGAGTGGTTGGTGGATTACATCAGGCTTATTCGCTGTTAGGAAAATTGAAACCGGCTGTTGTTTTCAGCAAGGGCGGTTTTGTGTCATGCCCGGTTGTTTGGGCGGCATGGCTCAGAAAAATACCGGTAGTCATACATGAATCTGATATGACTCCGGGCTTAACAAACAAACTATCAATTCCGTTTGCAAAAACCGTTTGTTACACCTTCCCTGAATCAAAACCCCATATCCCTGCAAGTAAAGGCGTTAGAACAGGTATTCCTATCAGGGCGGAGTTATTGGCAGGAGATCGGCTGAGAGGTAAGAATATTTGCGGGTTTAACAATGAAAAGCCTGTTATAATGGTCATCGGAGGCAGTCAGGGTTCAGAAAAAATCAATGGGATTATCAGAGCTTCATTGAACGATTTGCTGAAGCATTTCAATGTATGCCATATTTGCGGCAAAGGAAATATGCAACAAGAACTTGAAATCAAAAAGGGCTATAAGCAATTCGAATATATCAGTGAGCAACAGAAGCATATTTTTGCACTGGCAGATTTGGTTGTATCAAGAGCCGGAGCAACAGTACTCTTTGAACTACTTGCGCTTAAGAAACCCAATCTGCTTATACCACTTTCCAAACATGCGAGCAGGGGAGACCAGATTCTGAACGCTGCCTCATTTGAAAAGCAGGGATTCAGCATGGTAATGTGTGAAGAGAAATTGAACGCTGAAAGCCTGATTAAGTCACTACACGATTTATACTCTTCATCAGGAAAATTTGTAAAAGCAATGGCTGACAATCAATATGACAGCGGAGTGGATGCTGTCATAAAATTGTTGGATAAGGCTACACGCAAATAGTACTGCTAGTGCATAATATGCGGATGAGTGTAGTTCTTTGATTTGAGGGAATTACACTTATGAATGATATCATATGCTTTTTCCTTATCAGCATCAGTAGAAAATTGATTAATGTTTTCGGTTAAAAACTGTATTTTTGTTTCTGTGTAGCACATAAATTCATTTAAGCTGATTTTTTTTCTCAGGTACATGTCATGGATCACTTTTAGCATCAGTACAGTGCATTCAGTTAATTCGAACAACATGATAAACCTCTCAAATAGAATTATAAATTAAAAATATCACCATAGTTGATAAATGTCAACTAACACATAAATTTCCCGAGTAAAATCATCTTGAATGCTGTCACTGACTGTCAATCATTTATTGAATATATAAAAGACTATATTCAATAGATATTTATTGCATTTTAAAAAACATATGGGAAATACACTCGTGAAATAATATAATTATATCAGGTGATGACAATGTTCAACAGAATTAGTAATTATATGACAAATCTCATATATGAGACACTGCCTGATGTTGATCCTGAAAGACGTGAGGTCATTGAGTATGGCGTTTATATGACCGTGTCAGAGATTGTCAAAATCATGGCAGTCATCCTGATTTCTTTGATTATCGGTATCTTACGACAAGTAATATGTGTGATTGTAGTATTCGGTGTGCTTAGGATGCTCCTTGGCGGGATTCACTCAAAATCGCACTTAAGCTGCTTAATCACCCATTCTGTTATAGTGTTCGGTGTAGTAGCGCTGTCAATTATATTTAAAGTAGATAGGCTGTATTTACTAATACCGATTGCACCATTTTGTTATTTTACCGCATATAAATACGCGCCTGCAGACCTTCCACAAAAGCCAATTAAGTCTAAGAGACAAAGAAAGCAGCTTAGGGCTGGAGGGTTCATACTTCTGACAGTTCTGTTTACAGCGTCATATTTTCTCAACCAGCCATGGGCAAGTCTTATACTATTTACATGCTTTATCCAAGCACTTTTCATGACACCTTTGGTATACAGAATAACAAATAACAAGTACGGAAGAGAGGAGGCATCGGCATGAAAAGAAATTATCTGAAGGTTCTCATTTGTTCCGCAGCGATGGTTGGAGTATTTTTAGCATCTACTGTCTCGTCATATGGATGCTGGTTTTGGGTGTTGTATCAAAAAGAATGTCCCAAAGCCCTTATAAGAGAAGACTGAGGAGGGGGGGTCACAACCCCTTTCTTTCTACAATCTCCAGTGTTTGTGTAAAAGTATTTTCTTCAAAGCTAGTAATGTGAAGAATATTTTTGTTTCTATCGAGGATCTGCTTTGCAATTGCCAGCCCCATGCCTCTGTTTTCACCTTTCGTTGAGAAGCCATCTTTATATATCAACTGTATTACAGGTATGGTACTACAGCTGTTTGATATTGAAATTTCTATGGACCCTTCTCTCTTGCGTACCTCTATACTAATTGATTTTGTTGCTTTCGCAGCTTCTTCAATGGCATTATCAAGGAATATGCCGATAATTTCACACAGCTCAGAAATTTTCACTCCGGGAATATTTTCTACTTCTCCAATGACACTTAATTCAGCAGTGATGCCGTTTTCTTTGGCTTCGCTCATTTTTGAGGAGATAATCCCAAACAATCCGGCATTTTTTATACTAAAGATCTCAGTGCTGCTTTGCTCGGAATTCTGAACGATCAATTCTGAAACATATTGGTCTAGTTCTTTTATTTTGTTCATCTTCAGCATTGAGTATATAACAGTCAAGTTATTCACCCAGTCATGCTTGAACCTTCGAAGATCAAACAGAGTGCTGCGGAGTGATTCGTTGTAGAACTTCTGTTGGGATAGCTCTTCATCGTTAATCGCCTTACGGAGAGTTGTGAACCAAATAAGTATAGTAAATATGGAATATGATAATATAACGACTGAGATGATCACATAAGCGGCTAAATTGAACGCATCTATATAGTAATGCAGGGCAAAGGAAGAAGAAATGACCACGATGGTAAAAGCAGTCAATATATAAAGGAATTTATTCTTATTGAAGATTTTAATGTAGCTTTTAAATGGATTTAAAATCATGAAAAGCAAAAAAGCAAATGCATTGGCAACTAAGTTCCCAAAAAGCGGGATAACTATATTTGACTGATAAGATTTTATTAGCAGGTCTCTAAAAAGATAGCTAATTACTATCCCACTAATGGAATCGCCTATTGCCAGACCAATAATAAATATTGCCATGGAAATAAACGATTGTAGCAGCGTCACATTAAATAAAATTTTGATGATTAGTATATCTACAACTAATAGAATAATAGGTTTAACTGCTATTGCAGCCAAAAATGTGGAGATTAACCCGTTGAATATGCTGAATATTGCAATAAATAGAAGCTTGTTTTTCAATTCTATTTTTCGAGCATAGACCGAACTGAAGAAAAAAATAATTAACAAAGCGCCTAAAAAAGCAGATAAAATATTAATAATCATTTCGTAGGTCATATAGATTGTTTCCTTTCATTTCTGACAATCATAGGGCTGTAAGTTGTACCGAGTTTACACCTGAATCCATTGGTCAATACGATATCCTTGCTTTTTTTATCGACATAGTCCAGATAATCTTTATTGATAATGATAGCCCTGTGACATCTTATAAATCTTTCGTCGTTCAATTGTGAGATCAGTGACTCAAGACTATCGTAAACTTCTATTATACGATTCTTGAGATAAATGACCGATTTTGTTCCATCACGGCATATGTGTGAAATTGAATCATATGGAATATAAAAGACTTGGGATCCTGTCTTTATTTCAATAATTTTTTTAGCGATCTCACGTTCTTCTATTTCCTTGTTTAGTTTAATCAGGCATTGTTCCAGTTTGCGGGCAACGGGCTTGACAATGAAATGGTAGGCATTCACATCAAAAGCCTCTTTCATAAATTCCAGCATTCCTGTGCAAAAAATGATCTCAGCTTTCACCTTCTCTTTACGGAGGCATTTTGCTATAAAAATACCATTGACTTCAGAACGCAAATTAATGTCAATGATACAAACGTTCACAGACTGTCCGCGAACTTCTTGTATGAATTCCCTGTAATCAGTTGTTGCAATGACGACTTGTCCTTTGATATTGTTTTTCTTAAATAACACCGGTAAGAGTTGCTCGTAGTCTTCAAGCAACCTTATATTATCGTCAAGAATTGCTATGGAAAGCATTTCATCACCCCTTAATTAAGGTGGATTATCTATAATGTAAATCAGCGTTTTCCTGAGACAAATAATTTAAGGTAAAATCAGCAACAATTGAAACTATGCTGCTAGACACAGTATACTATTTAATTTTGAAAATGGAAAGCAAATTATGTTGTCTTGTGGAAGAAGACGTCAAAATATGATTGAAGAATCTGGCTTCAGCATTTTCTTTGCGAAATCAGCTTGGAAAAGCATGTGATTACGCAAAAAACCCGCTAATTTAGCGGGCTTTCAGATAATCTGTGGTGCGCCATCAGGGATTCGAACCCGGGACACCCTGATTAAGAGTCAGGTGCTCTACCAACTGAGCTAATGGCGCTTGTTTTTTGGCACTTTCCTATTATAATAGCAAGCAGTAACGTTTGTCAACACTAAATTACCTCATACACGGCGAAATCATGAACCCAGTTTCTCCCTACTCTCTCACTTGAGAGATTTTTAAAATGTCCTTTCGGACATATTCGTTTTTCAGTCAAATGGCAACTCGCCTGAAGCAAGCCGCAGACCTATATA